>JADGQQ010000116.1 GCA_017881645.1 Clostridia bacterium | reverse complement strand
TGCCTGCTCAGTATGATTGGCACGGCGATTCTGATTGTTGTCGGCATCGGCGTCTTTCATCTGCATTTCCTCGGAAATGTTTTCCCGTTCCTGTTTGCGTATTTCCTGTCGATGGCGTGCATTTTTTCGATTGGTTTCCTGATTGCAGCCGTTGCTCCCAATATCCGGGCCGCCAGCGCGATCGCGTATATCATCTATTTCCCGATGCTGTTTCTCTCCGGAGCGACGATGCCGCTGCAGATGCTGCCCAAGGTTATGCTTACGATTTCCAAGTTCATTCCTCTGACGTACTGCGTGGAAATTCTCCAGGGGACCTGGATGGGCGACCCGCTCTCTTCTTTCCTGAAGCCCATCCTTGTGACGGCATCGATCGCGGTCGTCTGTACCGGCGTGTCGATTAAGATTTTTCGCTGGGAATAGCGGAATCGCTTTTGTCTTCTGCACATAAAAATGCCGCAGCATGCAAGCATGAAGCGGCATTTTTCTACTATGGGAAATGGCTGAATAATGCGCTTATGGCGAATGGCTCACCCATTTCCGGAAACTGCGTTGATCCGTCCGGTCAGAACTGTTCTTCGGCCAGTACAATGAGCATGTCTTCATCGGTGAAGGTGACTTCGGTCGACTTTTTCGGATTCGTGTAGATGCCGAACGCCTTGCTCCGGTCGTTCTGCTGCGACATG
This sequence comes from Clostridia bacterium, assembly GCA_017881645.1. Taxonomy (GTDB): domain Bacteria; phylum Bacillota; class Clostridia; order Saccharofermentanales; family Saccharofermentanaceae; genus Firm-13. The sequence goes on along the minus strand of JADGQQ010000116.1, from coordinate 4,610 downwards.
ATTTTGTAGCCGATGACGATTTCATCTTTGCGTTTGGCGGCTTCGACCACGGTGGCAAAGTTGACCGGTATGTCTTTCTTGATGTAGTTCCGGGCAGGCTTCATGTAGATTTCCGAGCCGTCGGCATCAAAGAGATCCTGGAATACCGGTCCGAGATATTTGTTCTCCGAGATTTGTGCAAGCATCAGGCTGATGATCTTCTCGCTGATGATGAAATCGTTCACCTTTGCGACTTCGGCCAGCTGGCGGTTCCGGTTGTCCAGCATTTCGCTGACGGTGTTGAAGACGTAGTCCGTCTTTTCGGCGATATCGCGCAGGTGCAGCAGCGTGATGAGTGTATTCGCATCCGATTTCTGGATGTCATCCGTGTTCTTGTCGCTGAGGAGGACGACATGCTGGAAGTTCTTCGCCATCAGCGCATTGAGGACCTTACGATCGGTAACATCGTCGGAATAGAATTCGACTTGCAGGTTGGTGAGCGTGCGGCCGGTCTTGTTCCACAGTTCGCCGACGTCTTCGATATCGGACGCGACGGCCAGGAAGGACCCTTTGGGCACATAGTTGTCGAGCTCGGTAATGATCGCCGCAGCGTTCTCGTTCCAGCCGAGGATCAGGATCTGTTCGGGAATGGCGCTTGAGGGCATGACCGCGGTCTCGAGGGCGTCTTCCATAATGGTGTAAGAAGCAGTGAGCTGCGCGACGACCTTGTCATCGTCTTCGGAAATGGTGATGATTTCGTCGCCTTCTTCGATGACGTAGTCCATCGCCGGCTTGAGCTGGGTGGTCTCGCCGTGCTTGACGCCCATCAATGTAGAATCTTCAAAGCAGAGCAGTGCGTCGCCGAAAGTGCGGCCGGTGAGCGCGGGACAGGGCGTGATGTACATCTCATCCCCGTCATAATCCAGCAGTTCGAGATAGACGGCGGAGATGCCGGGCTGGCGGCAGGTCTGTGCCATAATACGGGAAATGATGCTGTTGTACAGGATATACTCGACTCTGCCCTGGGAGGCGATTTGCGCGACTTCGAGATTCTTCTCGTCGTTCAGGACGGTGACGATCGTGAAGTCTTTGTCCTTCACACCATCGGTATTTACGATTGCGAGGACGGCCTTGATTGTATTGGCATCGGAATCTTCAATCAGAATGAGGGACCGGGAGTCTGCCATGTTGACGATGCGCATGTCGTTCACATCGATCGGATTGCCGGTTCTGCACACGATTCTTGTATGTCCGGTATCCGGAATGCGGCTGCGGATTTCATCGTCCATCTCGATCTTGTCTTTATTTCCCATAACGACAATGCAGGATTTTTTCAGATTGCTGTTGGCTTCAATCAGTTCGGAAATAATGGTGAATATCTGATCCGACCAGCCGAGGATGATCGTGTGATTGTTCTCAATAACTTTGGAGCGCCCTTTGCGAAGGGAGTCCATCATGTCCTGCAGACCGGTCGTCAGCAAACCGATCAGGATGCTGAATACGAGGATACCGGCGAGGGTGATGATGAGCATGCTGGTGACAAATATACCGTTGCCGGTGTCTCCTGTGATCGTGCCGGAATCCAGCGTGCGCATGAATCCCATCCACATCAGTTTCGGGAAATCCGCCCCGCTCAGCGAATGGGTTGCCCACACGATCAGAGACATGATGGCGATGACGACGGTCGTAATAAGTGCCAGGCACCCGATAAGTGCCAGTGTCCCTTTGGACATCAAATTGTCAAACATATACCTGAGTTTATTCTTGTTCAAAATCATTTCGCTCTCCCTCTGCGGACGTCACCGGTCAATTCAAAATGAACATATTATATCATGAAAAATAGACATGTCATCCCGTCAGATACCATGATTTTTACAAGATCTTGTATTGGGGATATTTTTACAAAAGGAGAGATTATGAAGGATTGAATTCCACCGAATACGTATAGGTGTATTCATCCGGATTCGCAAATGCGGTGTATTCGTATGCCTTGTTATAGGTCAGGTCTCTGCGGACGGTGCTGCCGTTCTCGAGGGTCTCAACGGTGACGCCGTCATCCGTTACCGCAATGATCGTCAGTACACATCTTGTGCTGTCATCCGCTGTATCCGTTAGCCCGGCGTATATTTTGTCATCGGCCTGCAAAGTGAATTCCTTCGTCTGGTTTCCGGACGGCAGGGGCTTGCCGGCGATGCTGTATCCTTCTTTCGTTTCCGTGATCTGCAGGAGAACCGTTCTTTCGACCGGAGCCGTTGTCGCGTCCTGAGAGGTCGCGTCCTGTGAAATCGTTGTCGCTTGTGCGGCGGATGTCGTCACCGGTGTGAGCAGCTGACTGCACGCTGCCGACCCCATAAGGATGAGGCCGCCCGCGATGACGGCGGCTGCTGTCTGAAGGATTATGCGAATTTTACTCTGCATAGGAATTCTCCTTTTTCGGGCATGATTTGCAAAGACATCAACTATACTCATAGTACACGATTTGGACTCGCATTCCAACGTGCGCGGTATGATGTTTTCCCTTCCCTATTGCATTCAGGCTTCGTTTGTAGGAATATCCACTTAGAAGATACGATCCGGCTGAAAAGGGGGCGTTCCGCATGGCAAAAAATCATATACTCCGTTCTTCCGATACGAAAATCATTGCAACGGACAGCCTGCTGACGGCTGTCATTGTCGGCCTTCTTCTCTATTCAACGAACATTGTACATCCGATTTTCTGCTTTATCATCGCTTTTCTGGTCGCGGCCGGGATGGCGCTGCTGTTCTATACAAGGGTCGGGTATTGGATTGTGACCGTGCTCTATAGTGGGGTCTGGGGTATTCTATGGGCGCTCATTGCAAGTGCGCTTTCAAATAATAATGCCATCCTGGAGTGGGCGGCCGGCATCATCGCTTGTGTCGCTTCGATCTTCCTGCACAGGGCTGCGAGACGTTTTCACGAGATTGTATCGGAAGACTCGATCGTATCGAAGGATCCGTAAGTCGATCTTTTCCGCACAAAAGAAGAGGCGGATCCCGGAGTGATTTGCATCTCCGGACATCCGCCTCTGAATAAATTCTATGAATACCTGCTGAGCCGTCAGAACGGCATCTTACATTTGTTGAGCAACCCGCCGGCATCTCCGGCAGCCACTTTGCCTTTTACGGAGGCTACGACTTGGTGCGTCCTATCGTCTTGTGCCATTCACGCAGTCAAGTGCGAGGACGGTTCCGAGAACGAGCAATTCGTCGGTCGGATTGATCACATCGATCTCGCAGCTGTCGCCCCAGAAAAACCGGACTCTCTTGATGGAGGCAATCTTGCCGAACCCTCCGTTTATGTCATACTCGTGGACATTGGAATCCCCTTTGACCGTCCAGTCGAGACCGTTTATATTGTATTCCGGTTCGAGCCAGTTATACTTCTTGATGACTTCCGCTGATTTGACGCCGCTCTGGTAGACTTCGAAACGCGGCCTCAGGCTGAAGAAATTCTGCTTAACAAATCCAACCTCATCCCGAAATTTATTGTAGATGTGCAGCTTGCTGCCCATGGAAAAAAACTCGCCTTCGACGAAATACATGTCTTCCTTTTCCGCGTTCTTAACATTGAATTTATCAGACCATGAAATGACCTTCTGCTTTACATACATCTTCATAAAACGCCCTCCTTTGGGCCTAGCCCCCGAAATCATTATATCTGTTTTTTTTGTTCGTGGGGACTATTTTGTGAGGATCGAAAACATTCTTTTTTTGCAGCGGCATACAGTGCTTTACGTGATATCAACGATATGTTTGCGACGTCATTTATTTTGAGAAGCAAAAGCCCCCGAAACGGCTGTCCCGGAGGCCTCGACATACAGGTTTTTGAGGGCTGCCCGGGGGGGTTATCAGAGTATCCGCGTTCGTTACACAGAATCGCGCGGTTCGTCTGTCATTATGTTTGCTGCCTGTGTGCAGCGGATTCCAACGTAAAAGAGTGCGCCTCGTATGAAGCGCACTCTTTGTGTATGTCCCGTGTTGGAAATATCAAATTCGAAGCAGTCGCCCCAGTTCAAAGGGCTGCTGCTGCGCGTACAGCTTCATTCAGTCTTGCTTTTCTTATCGGATTGCTTTTTGGTTTTGGATTGTTTCTTCATTTTCTTCGTTACGACACAGTCGATGGCCAGTACGGTCGCAAGCGCCCGCACGATATTGGCTTCATTCACTGTATTGGAAAGATCCAGTTCAACCCAAGCGCCATCTTCGAGTTCGACAATCTGAATGGCAGCGATTTTGCCGTAGCTGCAGGATATCGTATAGGCGTGCTTGCCGAGATCTCCGCTGATCGTCCAGTCTGAACCGGAAATGGCATATTTATGTTTTGCAACCGTAAATTTCTGCATAACTTCGATCACTTTATTGCCGCTTTGAAAAACGCCGTACCGTGGCTGCAGGCTCGCAAATTTCTGCTTCACGCAGGCTACTTCATTCTTATCCGTATCGTAAATGTGCAGCTTGCGTCCAAAGGATAAGACCTCACCTTCAACAAAATACCGGTCCTCTTCTTTTGAATTGATTACAGAAAATTTTTCTGTCCATGAAAGGGGCTTTTGTCTTACGTACAGCTTCATATTATTCTCCTCGTTTTTCGAATTTGTGCAGTCATCGAT
>JADGQQ010000115.1 GCA_017881645.1 Clostridia bacterium | reverse complement strand
TCAGCGGCTTCTGAGAAACAACGCCTTCGGTTGAAAGATCCGCCATCGAATGGATATCAATCAGAATATAGTTTTTCGCATACAGCTGCTCAAGAATGGCTTTGAATTCTCCGGTCGTAAGCATGAGTGCATCCGTAGAAGCAGCTCCGGATGAAGAAAATGCAAGTGTCGTATCCGCGATCAACGGCTTAATACATACCATTTCAACTCGACCGGTATAAGGGACAACAAGAGCTGTATTGGAGGTTGCAGTAAGCAATTTGGCCTGAACTTTCTTATCGTCAGGAAATATTCGAGCCATATCCGACAAGATTTCTTCGGCAGTGTAATAGCGGTAATTCAGGATCAGCTGATCACACTCCTCCATAATCGGATCATACATGGTTTTTTTGCATTCTTCTAATCGTGTGGACGCATATGCCCTAACAAAGCCGGAATAGCTGTTGATTATGTCCGTGTATTTTTCGACAGCCGGGATATAGGACTGTTCGGCATAATACTTTTCTGCTGTCTGTACGTCGCCTTTTGCGATTTCAATGACGTCAATCTCGTTTTCAAGCGGAGACGCAGCAGACACTACATTGGAATAGTCTCCGACCTGATCAAATACAAACTGCAGAGTAGGCTTCTCAATGGTTCCCAGCAAAAATTCTTTACACAGGGACTGCAGCCAGATCGTAAGTCTTGAACCGGTCAATTCACCCATTTGTTCAAGAAACGCCCGATCGTCCGCACTCGGAACGTATCGATCCGTTCGAATCTGATTCTCGATATCGTCCACACGGACATACACGAAATCTTCCATGGAACCCATGACCTGCTTCTCGTTTGTACCGGATGACGATGCATTGGGATCCTGATTCAGGACCTGTGCCTGTATGTCGCGATACATCGACAGTGCTTTGTCATACTCCCTCGTATCAATGCTCTTCTGAAAAGCAGGAAGAACAGAAGAAAGACGTGCATTATAGATATACAAATATCCAAATATAACTGCAGACAGCAATAAAACGCTCAGGCAGACACCGATCAGAATCTTTCTTACGAAAGAACCCGATTGATCCGGACGGTTTCCAAGAAAATAATCCCCCGGCATTTATTCCACTTCCCCCAGGCTCAGCTGTCGATTTGTAATCGTCTCTTCTTTCAGATAATAACCGATGGCCGGCGTTCTGCGGATCCGGTAATACTCGGGATCCGAGAATCCCGAATCCTTCAAACGCACGACAGATGTAAGAACACTCCCCTTTTTGGATACAAGCACCTGCACACCCTGAGAAGATCTTGTTGTTTTTGCGGGAATCAGACTGCTCGAAAAGGTGATGGCCTTCCGCACGCTCGAGAAAGCGGCGAAATCTTCGTCTTTTGCCAGATAGTGGATCGCGATGATCGGCGAGACTTCACTGCAGGCATGCAAAAGTTTCTTTCGGTTTGTTTTTGTCTCGTAGGAAACAAATGATACGCGGGACATTTTCCCGTTGGCAAATGCAAAAAGTATGTCGCCTTCATAGTTCTCTGTAAGGTGCATGAAAAGGATCTTCTCTCCGTCTTCCATACTCAGAACGTTCGGCAGATATCCGCCGAGTTCGGAGGGCTTCGTATCGGGCAGTTCATGCACTCTCATCTTGTACACATTGCAGCGGTCCGAAAAGAACACGACATCGCTCTTATTCTTCCCTTCGAGTTCGATTAGAATGCGGTCTTCTTCTTTGGTTTTCAGCTCTCCGGCACTGCGAAGCGACGTAAGCGGAATCTTCTTAATATATCCGTGCTCGGTCATAAACAGCTTCAGACGGTAATCCTCAATCATCTGATCTGCCGTATATGATTCAACCTCATCCACATGAAGGATTTCACTTTTCCGGTCCTGACCGAATTTCTTTGCAATGTTTTCGAGCGTCTTGACGATCATTGCGTCAATTCGATGCGGCTTGCGGACGATATCGCTCAGATCTTCAATTTCTTTCTGCAGATTTTCCCGGTCGGCGGTACGGTTCATAATATACTGGCGGTTGATGTTTCGAAGCTTGATTTCCGCGACGTATTCCGCCTGAAGAGTATCAATGTCGAACCCTTCCATGAGGTTGGGGATAACATCCGCTTCCAGCTCCGTATTCCGGATAATCGCGATGGCCTTATCAATGTCCAGAAGGATCTTTGCCAGACCGTCCAAAAGATGCAGGCGATCCAATTTGCGGTCCAGATCATACAGGACTTCCCTCTTCTGACAGGTTCTTCTCCAGACAAGCCATTCGGCCAGAATGCCGCGTACGCCGAGCACCCGCGGCATGCCATTGATCAGAATATTGAAATTGCACGAAAATGTATCCTGCAGTTTCGTGAAGCGGTACAGCTTCGTCATAAGAGAATCCAGTTCGGCACCGCGTTTGCATTCGATGGTAATTTTCAGTCCGTCCAGATCGGTCTCGTCTCTGACATCGTTGATTTCTTTGACTTTGCCGGATCGAACCAGCTCCGTAATTTCATCGATAATTCCTTCGGCTGTTGTCGTATAGGGAATTTCATAGACTTCAATCAGATTGTTCTTCTTGTCCGTGCGGTATTTGGCACGGATCCGGATCGGTCCGCGGCCGGTATCATATACCTGCTGCATTTCCACGTGATCGTAAAGTATGGTGCCGCCTCCCGAGAAATCCGGAGCCGGCATGATGGACAGAAAGTCAACCATCGGATCTTTCATGAATGCAATGGTAGCATCGCAGACTTCGCGGATATTAAAGGAGCAAATGTTTGACGCCATGCCGACGGCTATGCCCTGGTTGCTGTTGACGAGAATCGAAGGAAATGCCGCAGGAAGCAGCACCGGTTCTTTCATGGTGCCGTCGTAATTGTCCATAAAGTCGACAGCATTCTTATCGAGACCGCGGAAGACTTCCTCACAAAGTTTGTCGAGTCGAACTTCCGTGTATCGGGACGCTGCACACTGCATATCCCTTGAATACTGACGGCCGAAATTTCCCTTGGAATCCACATACGGATGCAGCAGCGATCCGTTGCCGCGGGTCAGACGAACCATCGTATCGTAAATCGCCATATCACCGTGCGGATTCAGCTTCATCGTCTGGCCGACGACATTGGCAGATTTCGTGCGGTTGCCGGAGAGAAGACCCATTTTGTACATTGTATACAGAAGCTTCCTGTGGGACGGCTTGAATCCGTCAATTTCGGGGATGGCACGGGATACGATGACACTCATGGCATATGGCATATAATTCAGCTCAAGCGTATCCGTGATGATCTGTTCCGTTGACGGATGATCAGCAAAATCCGTCATTGGAAGCAGTCCTTTACCTGATGAGGACTTCTTTTCTTTTGACTTTCCTTCTTTGGATGAATTGTCATTTTTATTCATGCGTTTCTCCTGCTCTAATAAAACGTACGGTTCAAATTCAAAAAGGAAAGATTACCCGACATCCAGCACATCCAGATACAAATGGCCATTCTGTTCGATGTGCAGTTTTCGGCCCTGCAGATTATCTCCGAGCAGCAGGTCAAATTTCGCCGCAGTCGCTTCCGCTTCGTCCGGCATCACCTGAATAAGGCGGCGGGATGCAGGATTCATGGTCGTCTGCCACATCATTTCCGGTTCATTCTCGCCGAGTCCCTTGGATCTTTGAATTGAGCAGGAATCGGCCGGAAATCTCGAAAGAATCTCCACTTTCTCCTTCTCTGTATATGCGAAATTTGTCTCTTCCGTCTTCCTGTTCCGGTATGTGATTTCAAAAAGCGGCGACTCGGCAATGTAGACCTTGCCGGTCTCAATGAGTGTCGGCGTAAGCCGGTACAGCAAAGCGAGAATCAGTGTGCGGATCTGGAACCCGTCAACGTCGGCATCCGTACAAATGATGATCTTATTCCATCGAAGCATATCCGGATCAAAAGACGACAAATCCTTATTGTGCTTGGTCTTAATTTCTACGCCGCAGCCCAGAACTTTAATCAAATCCACGACGATTTCGCTCTTGAAAATAACGTCATAATCCGCTTTCAGGCAATTGAGTATCTTGCCGCGAACCGGCATGATCGCCTGAAATTCTGCATCGCGTCCCATTTTACAGGAACCGAGAGCTGAATCACCTTCCACAATGTACAGTTCCCGCTGTGCTATATCACGCGTTCTGCAGTCAACAAACTTCTTCACACGGTTATTAATATCAAGCGTTCCCATCAGTTTCTTGCGCACATTCAGACGCGTCTTCTCGGCATTTTCACGGCTTCGCTTATTGATCAGAAGCTGCTCAACGACTTTGTCGGCTTCCTGCTTATTCTCGATAAACCAGATCTCCAGCTTCACGCGGATAAGATCATTCATGAAGTCCTGAACAAACTTATTGTTGATGGCCTTCTTCGTCTGATTCTCGTAACTGGTCTGCGTTGAAAAAGAGCTTGCGACAAGAACAAGACTGTCGCAGATATCCTGAAAAGTAATCTTACTTTCTCCGGCTTTATACTTGTCCCTGATACGGATCTGCCGGTCAATTTCATAGGTAAATGCAGCCCGGATCGCCTTATCCGGCGCGCCGCCATGCTCGAGGAAGCTGGAATTATGGAAATATTCAATTACATTCACTTCATTATTGAAGCTAAAAGCGATCTGTGAACGCACCCGATATTCCGGCTTGTCGTCACGATCCCTGCCCTTGCCGGAACCGTCAAATGAAAACGGCTTGGTAAAGCCCTTCGCATCATCAAGTTCAACAACATATCCAAGAATGCCGTCCGGATATACAAAGGTATAGTCCTGTCCGGTCTCGTTATCTACGAGATGAAAAGTCACGCCGCTGTTAACCACAGCCTGTCTTTTAATGATCTGAAGAAATGTATCGAGCGGGATGACAATATCCGTAAATACGTCTCTGTCCGGCTTCCATTTCTGAATCGTTCCCGTACGCTTATACCGTGTGGCTTCTTTCACAAGGCCGCCGATATTGTTCCCTTTTTCAAAATGAAGCGAATGCTTGAACCCGTCGCGAAAAACCTGAACATCGAAGTACTCGGACGCGTACTGCGTGGCACACGCGCCAAGACCGTTCAGACCCAGACTGAATTCATAATTCTCACCGGAATTGTTATTGTACTTACCGCCGGCGTAAAGCTCGCAGTATACCAGTTCCCAGTTATAACGATCTTCTTTCGTGTTGAAGTCGAGCGGAATGCCTCTTCCGAAATCCTCGATTTGGATGGATCCGTCCGCATAACGAATGACCTCAATCCGGTCGCCGTGACCCTCTCTGGCCTCATCAATCGAATTGGATAATATTTCAAAAAAGGAATGCTCACATCCCTCCAGCCCATCCGAGCCAAAGATGACACCCGGGCGTTTACGGACCCGGTCGGCGCCCTTAAGCGAAGATATACTTTCATTGTCATATGCAGCCTTTTTTGCCATGAAAAATTGATCCCCTTTTTAATTATTCCGCCTTTTTGATTATAGCATAAGCAAGTAAAAAACAAGAAAGAGAGGTTGGATAAGCGAAAATGAAATCTCGCAGATCGTTCCTCTCTTCATAATGGTGAGCCTAGGGGGACTCGAACCTCCGACCCACAGCTTAGAAGGCTGTTGCTCTATCCAGCTGAGCTATAGACCCATTACAGGAATGGCGGCCAAAAGACCGCCATTATGGTTGGAGCGGGTGATGGGAATCGAACCCACGTGATCAGCTTGGAAGGCTGGAGTTCTACCATTGAACTACACCCGCATTATAGATAGCGGCCTATCAGACATTTCCTCAAAACTCGCCTAGCTATCATACAACACGAATATCGTCTTGTCTACCCCAAACATCAAATCGGAGAGTCTGCCATTACAGCAATATTCAGGCGGTCGGCGCGGTGGCTGTAAGGTAGTCGCCGGACACATAAAACCCGTCTTTGAGCTTATACCATGTTGTGTCAGTCATGACAGCCGTAGCAGTAACGGTTACGGGCATTCCATTTGTAAGGGCGGCAACCTGGGCATAATCAGTGCCGGGTCCTTTGCGGACTTTCAGAAATCCGTCTTTTAGCTTCACATACATGACCGTATCCGGCATTACCGTTTCAGTCCAGGTGACCGGCGTATCATTTGCAGCTATGCTGCCCGTAATTTCCGCAACGGACGGGGTCGGAGTAGCAGTAACAATGACTGCCCCGGTTGACATTTCCGTCGATGGAGCTGGATTCGAATTGACCGGCTTTTTTTCGCTGCTGCATGCTGTAAGTGAAATTGCACCTGCAAGAACCACTGTACAGATAAGAATTGTCTTTGTAAGGCGTACCAAATTCATTATATACTTCCTCCCGCGCACTT
>JADGQQ010000011.1 GCA_017881645.1 Clostridia bacterium | reverse complement strand
TCCGCGGAAGTTGCCGGTATCGTCTCATATCCTTCTCCGGGGATTGCCCAGGCATACCGGTCCACCACGATGGTCGGGTTGCCCTTTTCAATTCCTTTTATTAAAGTCGCTGTTTTTTGCTCGCGAAAATAATTCTCGACCGGCCGCCAGGCGAATACGGCGAGCGCGCAGATAAACAACAAAATCGCAGCCAAAAGCAGCCATTTGTCGCATCTTGTAAATTTCCTTTTTGCTTTTCTGTTCGGGGAAACAGGAGTGTTTTGAAGGGCGGAACGTTTTTTCATGAAATCTGCCTCGTCGGAATGTTTTTCTGCGCATAAATCATCAGCTTCATAATTATACCAAAAAACAAAACGCAAAATGCTTTTTTTATTAAGCATTTTCTGCTATCATGGGTATACTTTTCCATTGAAAATTTTGTTATTTCAGTACTGCGCGTGCGAACAGGAAAGTGGGCTATATGCAGGATTACGAGATGAAAGGAATCTGGAGGAAGGTCACGGACCTCCTTGCCGGAGAAATTTCAGAAGTCAGTCTGAAAACATGGATATTGCCTATGGTCCCTGTTTATGCTGATGATAAGGTCTTCATTCTTTCCGTTCCCGACGCATTTTCCTATACCTATGTCATTCAGTGGCAGAATCTGATCACGCATTCTTTTGCCAGCGTATGTTCGCGCACTTATGACGTGCAGATCGCCGTCACGGGCTCACAGGAAATCATGGAGGCTCTTCGCAGAAGCACCTCACCGAACTCGTCCGCAGCAGTTTCCGTATCACCGGACGAAATACGAAGAACCGCCGCACAGCTCAATCCTCAGTATACTTTTGACGCTTTTGTGGTCGGTTCCGGGAACCGGTTTGCTCATGCCGCATGTGTAGCCGTCGCCGAGAAGCTGGGCGGACGCAACTACAACCCTTTATTTCTGTATGGAGGATCCGGTCTGGGCAAGACCCATCTCATGCACTCCATCGGCAATTTTGTCACGCGTAAACACCCCGAAAAGAAAGTTGTCTACGTACAGTGCGAACAGTTTGTGAATGAATTTATTTCCGCCATCAAAGAAATATCGTATGACGAATTTCGCGAAAAATACCGCAGCGCCGACCTGCTTCTGATTGACGATATTCAATTCATCGAAGGCAAAGAACAGATGCAGATTGAGTTCTTCCACACGTTCAACGCACTTCATGAATCCGGCAAACACATTGTCATGACCTGTGACAAGCCTCCGCAGAGCCTGGCGTCCCTCGAAGAACGCCTTCGTACCCGTTTCTCTTCCGGACTGATTGTAGATATTCAGCCGCCGGATTACGAGACGCGGGTTGCCATCCTTAAGCGGCGCGCACAGCAGAACAATGTCAACGTTCCGGAGGATGTTTTCGATTACATATCCGCGAACATTGCGACCAATATCCGCGAACTCGACGGTGCCTTCAATACGGTACTGGCCTATAGTCTTCTTGCGGGCTCAATCGATCTCGAGGTCGCCTCCGCCGCCTTGAAAGATATTATTCAGCCTCGTCCGAGCCGTCAGATTACAGCGCAGATGATGATGGAAGTCGTCGCCCGTTTTTATAACGTTTCCGTAAATGAGATTTTATCCAACCGGCGCAGTATGGACATTACGCTGCCCAGACAAGTAGCCATGTACCTGTGCCGGTTTGTACTGAATATGACATTCCCGAAGATCGGTGAAGAATTCGGCGGTAAAGACCACACTACGGTCATGCACGCCTGCAACAAAGTATCCTCCGATCTCAACTCCGTAAACTCTTCCCTCTCCCATGACATCGAAGAAATCAAAAAACGTCTCTCTGCCTGACAATTATCCACTTTTTTTTGTGCCTATGTGGATAAAAAAGCGGGGATTTCCTGTGGATGAAACAGTGGACAAAACCGCTGTGTACAGATGTCGGATAACCCCTCTTTTGTCCACCTGATTATCCACTCTTTATGAACAGCCAAAACATATATGCTGCAGCGCTTTTCAGGGTTTTCCACGTGACTCACACACCATAATAAGAGGGCGGAGATTTCATCTTTATTTAGGTAGACGCCGGACTTTTATTTTATCAAATAGGTTTCATTCATTTTTTGAGAATTTAAAAAGTTGTGGAAAAGTCAAATGTCAAATTTATTGTTTTTATATTTCAATTGTGTTACAAAAAGTACTTCCTCTTTTTCTGTGTTTCTCTTATTTAAATTATATTTTTTACTGAAATTATGCAGATTTTTGACTGGTTTTTCTGTATAATGGAGTTATTATAGAATCGCTATATGGAGGTATTCCAATGAAATTTATATGTTCCAGAGACCGTCTGATGGAAGCCATTTCAATTGTGCAGAAAGCTGTATCTACGAGATCCACACTTCCTATTCTGGACGGTATTCTTATAGAGTCGTCGATAGCTGATGGCGTGAAATTGACAGGATATGATATGGAGACAGGTATTGAGTCACAGGTAGAGTCCGATGTGACTGAAGGAGGATCCATTGTCATCAACTCCAGACTTTTTGGAGAGATTGTAAGGAAGCTTCCCGACAACCAGGTGGTTATTGAGAGTAACAGCCAGATGCAGATCAGTATTGAGAGCGGATCCTCAGTTTTTTCCATTAAAGGAATGTCAGCCGAAGGTTATCCAAAGATTCCGATAGTTGCGGATGCGGAGAAGATAACACTTCCGCAGAATATTCTGAAGGATATGATTCGCCAGACCATTTTTGCCGTATCAACGGATGAGAGCCGGCCCACATTGAACGGATGTTTCTTTACCTGCGACGGGTTTGCCATTGAGATGGTTGCCATAGACGGTTTCCGTCTTGCTCTGCGCAAACAGCTGCTTGGAGAGAATCTTCCGGTCATGAAGTTCATAATTCCCGGTAAGGCGCTCCATGAAGTCGGACGTATTCTGGGAGGCAAGGATACAGAACTCGTCGTATACTCTTCCGCCAATCATATTTTATTTGATACAGGTAAGGTACGTGTCGTTTCCCGCCTGATTCAGGGTGAATACATGAACTATCGTGCTATCCTTCCGAAAACATCGAATACGACCCTTCTCGTCTCTCCTGTCGCTATGCTGGAAGCAATGGAGAGGGCGTCACTGATTATTATTTCCGAGGACAGAAGATGTCCTGTTCAGCTGGCCATGCCGGACGATGAGACCCTTGTTATCAGCGCAAGCACGGAACTGGGCACTTTACGTGAAGAAATTCCGGTGAATATCACCGGTGAGCGAATTGATATTGATTTCAATCCCCGTTACTTCATCGATGCGCTGCGTGCGATTGATAAAGAAGAGATTTCCATCATTTTCAACGGCAGCAACGGCCCCTGCGTTCTTAAGCCGACCGAAGGTGAGGACTTCTCCTATCTTGTGCTGCCGCTTCGCCGCTGATCCATAGGAACATATATGTTTATTCGATCCATTCACATTGATTCATTTCGTAATTACAGAAGGCTCGACCTCGATGTTGAGCCTTCTATTAATGTATTCTTCGGTGAAAATGCCCAGGGGAAAACCAATATCATCGAAGCAATTTATCTGTGTGCATGCGCACGCTCACACCGCACGTCCAAAGACCGCGAACTGATCTTTCACGGAGAAAACGGCTATCGTGTGCAGCTGGATATGCTGGCACACCGGTACAGACCTTTAATCGTGTGCAGAGAAGATGCGCCGGTTCTTGCTCCGACGGATCCGGAGAAGGGCGTCATTTCGTCCGTTATTCAAAAGGGAGATCTTCCCTACTCCGGCCGTAAAAAAGACGACTATTACGAAGAGAGTCTTGCCATAACCTACACGGAAGCAGCGGATGGCCCTGACGGCCTCAGGAGAGCCCGGAGAACAGCGGAGCATGATCATGTCCCTCTCGAGAGAATCAGCGACTTCATGGGCCTTTTTCATGCCGTGATCTTTGCCCCGGAGGATCTGCTTCTGATCAAGGAAGGTCCGTCTGTCCGGAGAAGGTATATGGATCTTCTGATATCTCAAGTCCGTCCCTGCTATTTTCATGATCTGATTACGTATTCGAAGCTCCTTGCACAGCGCAACCGGACAATCAAGATCATGCGGCAGAAACAATCCGTGCATATGCTCAGCGATCTCGAAGAGAGTGAACTGGAAATATGGGATTATCCGCTGGCGCAGGCGGCTTCCCGCATACTCGTTGAGCGCATCCTTTTCTCTGAGCGTATCCGGGTACTCACACGTGAAAAACATGAGCAGATCTCCGGTGGAAAAGAGAGTCTTTATACCCGATACCGCACAGTTTCCGGTGTGTTGACCGAGGAAATACAAAAAGATCCGCATAAACATCTGGAAGAGATAGAGAATCTGCTGATATCCCGCTGGAAAGCGACGCATCAGGATGATTATGAGAAGGGCAGTACGGGTCTCGGTCCGCATAGGGACGATCTTGAGCTCTCGCTGGACGGAGACGGACTTCGCGCCTTCGCATCGCAGGGGCAGCAGCGTTCCGCAGCACTGGCGTTACGTCTTGCAGAACTCTCGATTTTACGTGAAGAAACCGGAGAAATGCCGGTATTGCTTCTGGATGACGTTTTCAGTGAACTGGACGCCGGGCGCAGGCGCTGCCTGCTCGCAAATATGGAAGACGCACAGGTTTTTGTCACTTGTACGGACCGCAATTTCATCGAAAGAGAATTATTTGATCTGGCTGATCCTGCAGTCTCCATGAAATCGGAAATCACCTTCTATGAAGTTACGGATGGATCGGTGACACGGCGTTGAGAGGATAAATATGATATAATTAACTTGCTTTTTAGGGTCAAATCGCTTGAAAAGCAACGCAATTGGAGGAATGGACACACATGTACGTACACGTAGGCGGCGAATATACGATCTCCGACCGGATCATTGTCGGGATCTTTGATATGGATACCATTTCGCCCAAACAAACGGACATGCTGCGGTTCTTATCCGAAGCGGAAAAGGCGGAACATGTCGAATATGTATCGGAGGAAATCCCCCGGTCCGTTATTGTTACCATAGACCGTGTCTATATATCACCGATTTCGACAGTGACATTGCTCAGACGTATTTCTGAGATGAAAAAACGTTCTAAAGAGAACTTTTACCATGGCTGACAATCGTGTAACATTGTTACAAATGCTTGAATAGCAGACGTTATGAAGAAATACTTACAATCACCCCGATCGCAGGCAAGGATAAGGGAAGGATACAAAAAATGAGTGAGAACAAGAGCAAGACGGGCAATTATTCATCGGATGCCGGTTCCGGAGATGAAGAAAATGATGGAATTGACGGTATCGTTAATCTGGCGAATAATCCAAGAGCGCTGACGGATGACTATAAGGAAGAATCTCTGGCCGATATTGCGGGAGCCGCAGCCGGACAGGACGAATTCGATACATCCAACGCATCTTCCTACAGTGAATCCGATATTCAGGTCCTGGAAGGCCTCCAGGCGGTCCGTAAACGCCCCGGAATGTACATAGGAGACACGACGCTCCGCGGCCTTCACCACCTCGTATACGAGATTGTAGCCAATTCGGTCGATGAAGCGCTCGCAGGTCGCTGTGATTCCATCTGGGTTACGGTAAATAAGGACGGATCCGTCACTGTTATTGACAACGGATCCGGAATTCCGGTCGGAAATCATCCCCAGAAGGGTATTCCAACTGTAGAAGTCGTACATACCATGCTTCATGCCGGCGGAAAGTTCGGCGGAGGAGCGTATAGCGTCTCCGGCGGGCTCCATGGCGTCGGTGCTTCGGTCGTAAATGCTCTTGCTTCCAGTATGACGGTAGAAGTTCGACGGGAAGGCAAGATCTTTTCCATTGGATTTGAACGCGGGTTAACAACAAAGCCTTTGACTGTAATAGGTAAGTGCAATATCAATGATACAGGAACAAAGACGATATTTATGCCGGATCATGAGATTTTTCCTGATATTCACTTCGATTTTGCATCCATGATCACACGATATCGCGAAATGGCCTTCCTGAACCGGGAAATTACGATCCATCTCGTAGATGATCGTGAAGAAGAACCGGTCGTCAAGACACTTCATTATGACGGCGGGATTATCTCTTTCGTAGAGTATCTGAACCGGCATCGCGAAGCGCTGCATAAACCGCCGATTTATATTGCACAGCGTTCCGGAGACTGTTTTGTCGAGGTTTCCGTGCAATATAACGATTCTTTTGCGGAAAATGTCTATTCTTATGCGAACAACATAGCAACCATTGAGGGCGGAACACATATGACCGGGTTTAAGTCCGCACTTACAAAGGTTATTAATGATTACGCGCGCAAGTACAAGTATTTAAAGGATGGCGATAAGAACCTGCAGGGAGAAGATGCCAGAGAAGGTCTCGGTGCTATTATCAGTGTTAAGCTGCCGGAACCGCAGTTTGAAGGCCAGACGAAGTCCAAGCTCGGAAATTCTGAGATCCGGACAATGGTTGAATCTGTAGTCGGTGAGAAAATGTCGCAATATCTGGAAGAGAACCCGTCTGTAGCCCGAATTGTCATGGATAAATGCTTGTCTGCTTCCCGAGCCCGTGAAGCCGCCCGCAAAGCCCGTGATCTGACGCGTCGCAAGAGTGTGTTTGAATCAAGCGCCCTTCCCGGAAAGCTAGCGGATTGTCAGGAGAAAGATCCATCCCTCTGTGAAATCTTCATTGTTGAGGGAGATTCAGCTGGCGGTTCGGCAAAACAAGGCCGTGAGCGCAAATATCAGGCGATTTTACCTCTCTGGGGCAAGATGTTGAATGTTGAGAAGGCTCGAATTGATAAAGTTTATGGCAACGAGAAGCTTCAGCCGGTTGTTATGGCCCTTGGTGCTGGAATTGGCGAAGATTTTGATGATTCGAAGCTCCGGTACCATAAAGTAATCATCATGGCCGATGCCGACGTAGACGGATCACATATACGCACACTGCTTCTTACATTCTTCTTCCGATACCTACGCCCGCTTGTAGAAAATGGCTATGTATATATTGCCTGTCCTCCGCTTTTCCGTGTGTATCAGGGGAATGAAGGGTATTATGCCTATGATGAGGTTGAAGTTGAGGCAATTAAGCAAAAGACGGGCTGGAAAGAGCCGAAATTGCAGAGATACAAAGGTCTTGGAGAAATGAGTTCTGAACAGCTCTGGGAAACGACAATGAATCCGACCACAAGAAAACTTCTGCAAATTCATATCGAAGATGCACAGGCCTCCGATGAAGTGTTTACGCTCCTAATGGGTGACAAGGTCGAACCAAGAAAAGAATTTATTCAACTGAACGCAAAATACGCGAAAACGGATATCTAAAGAGCTTTCCCGGTGATGATTACACAAAACTAAGCGGGTTCCACTTGAAAAATCAAGTGGAACCCGCATTTTGTTTCACGTGAAACAAAATCACCAACTCCTTATCAGGGTGCAATGAAGATAGTTCTGCAGAAAATATGATAAATGTTTCACGTGAAACATTCATGTGCACCAGGAAAGGGGATGGGCTGAGTACGGTAATAAACATATAAGATTGTTTCACGTGAAACAATGCGTTGAAAACGTAAACGAAAAGACATAATTGAAGTTGATATATCTGTTAGAATCATAGATAGTACCAATGAAATGAGGATAAAGATAGAATGACGAACGTTATTGCCATAGTTAACCAAAAAGGCGGTGTTGGAAAGACGACAACAAGCGTCAACCTTGCAGCATTTCTTGCAAAGCATGAAAAGAAAGTGCTGATTATCGATCTGGATCCGCAGGGGAATGCAACAAGCGGATTTGGGATTGAGAAAAGAACGCTTGAATCATCCGTTTATGATCTCCTTGTAAACGAAGTTCCCATTCTTGAGGTCATTCGGTCGACAAACCGCCCCAATTTGGATATTTGTCCCACAAATATTGATCTGGCAGGTGCCGAGGTTGAATTGGTGTCTGCAATGTCAAGAGAAACCATCTTAAAAAGAGCGATTGATTCTGTTGCAGCAAATTACGATTTTGTGCTTATTGACTGCCCGCCTTCGCTGGGGTTGTTAACAATTAATGCATTGGCTGCGGCCACGGGTGTAATTGTTCCTATTCAAGGTGAATATTACGCCCTGGAGGGGTTGACACAGCTTGTCGACACAATTAATCGCGTGAAGAGACACCTTAACCCTGTGATTGGAATCTATGGCGTCATTATTACCATGTATGACGGACGAACACAGCTGACGAGACAAGTTACAGAAGAAGTACGACAGTACTTTGGAGATAAGGTTTTTGATACGGTTATTCCAAGAAATATCCGGCTGGCGGAAGCGCCGAGCTTTGGCAAAACAATTGCAGAATACGATGCGAAGTCAAGAGGCGGAAATGCTTACAACGAACTCGCTCTCGAGGTAATGAAGAGAGCAACATAAGCAAGGGAAGAAGAGACTGAAAATGAAAGGATATATAGATAGATGTCTATATATAATGGTGAGTTAAATGGGACCTGCATCAAAAGGATTGGGTAAGGGACTGGGCGCGCTGCTTTCTGTTGAAGGAATACCGGAGCAAATGAAAGACTCCGTGGTCGACCTGAAGATTAACGATATCAATCCGAATGATGATCAGCCAAGAAAGAGGTTCGAAGAAGAGTCGCTTCAGGAGCTTGCAGCCTCGATTAAAGAGAATGGCGTCATACAACCCATCATAGTGGTTAAGAAGGGCTCGGGATACCGTATAGTGGCCGGAGAGCGCCGTTGGCGGGCATCCAGGCTCGCGGGACTTACCGTGATTCCGGCGATTGTTCGCGATCTGACAGACTTGCAGACGATGGAACAGGCCTTGATCGAAAACATACAGCGTCAGGACCTCAATCCATTGGAAGAAGCCTATGCAATGGACCGGCTCATGAAGGAACACGGTCTGACACAGGAGCAGCTTTCAAAGAAACTTGGGAAAAGCCGTCCTGCTATTGCCAATACAGTAAGATTGATTACAATCGATCCTTCACTGCAGGATTTCATTCGAAACGGTGATCTGACGGCTGGCCACGCACGTGCACTTTTGGCTTTATCGTCATCTGAGGAGCAAAAAAAGGCAGCAGATGTAGTTCTGGCAAAGGAACTAAGTGTTCGTGAAACGGAAGAATATGTTCGTAGACTCCTCATGCCGAAGACCGAAAAGCCGAAAGCGGATCCGGATCTAGAGGAAGCAGGATCTGCAATTGCGCTCAGTACAAAAGATGTCGAACGTAAACTTACAAAACACTTCGGAACCAAGGTAAAACTCAAGGTAAAAGATCAGATAAAAGGAAAAGGAACACTGGTAATCGAGTATTTCTCATACGATGACCTGGATCGCGTCCTCGAAATCATCGGAGAATAGGCAATTAGAAGAAAAAATACAGTTTTATTGAGTCCTCAAGGGTTGTTTCTGGTGATATCTCTCCGCATCAGAGACGACGCGCAACATAAAACACCCGGCTATTATAAATAACCGGGTGTTTTATGATTCGTTTGATTCGAAGGGCGGGCACAATTGTGAAAAACAAGGATATAAATCTATGAG
>JADGQQ010000010.1 GCA_017881645.1 Clostridia bacterium | reverse complement strand
TCTCCACCTGCTCATCGGAGAGACCGAGAATCGCGTACATCGCGCCGGGGGTTTTTTCGGAAGCGAGCTGCATCAGGCGGGCACGTTCGTTCACAAGGAGAAGCAAATCAACATATCCGATGACACCGGCGGCATAAAGCGCCGTGTATTCGCCGAGGGAGAAGCCCGCAAGGGCGACCGGTTCGGATGACGTATCCGTAGCGGCGCGATAGGCCTCAAGACTTGCGACACTGTGCACGATAATCGCCAACTGCGAATACCGGGTCTGCGAGAGCTGGTCTTCCGTAAGATGCATAAGATCGACACCGGTGATGGTGAGAGCTTCGAGATAGAGGGCGGATGCAGCCGGGTAGGCCGCTGTAATTTCTGCGGACATTTGGACGGTTTGGGAGCCTTGACCGGGGAAGAGATAAGCTTTCATGATTTGTTAACCTCCAAATAGTTGACTGAATGGCGGGAGTGGGAGTACAATGGCAATACCCTTTGACTATCAAAATACTTGATTTTCAAAATAAAAGCAAGTACGGCAGGAAACAGATGCTGTCATCATATGGAGGCTTTACAGTGATTCTACCTTATAAAATACTCGGAACAGGTTCATATCTTCCGGATCTCGTCATTGAGAATGAGCGATTTACCGAGATTGTCGAGACCAACGACGAATGGATTACATCAAGGACCGGCATTGAGCGGCGTCACTTAAGCGCCGGCGAAGCCACATGGGAAATGGGACTCAAGGCGGCAAGACGTGCCATCGAGATGGCCGGAATCACAACGGATAAGATAGATATTATTATCGTATCCACACTGACGCCCGATTACTCAACACCGAATACGGCATGTATTATTCAAGCCGAGCTCGAAGCGAAGAATGCTTTTTGCTTTGATGTGAACGCGGCATGCACCGGATTTATTCAGGCCTTTGATATTGCGATGCGCTATCTTCTGGATCCGGATATTCACAACGTTTTGATTGTGTCGACGGAGAGCCTGTCCAAAATTACAGACTTTACGGACC
Source organism: Clostridia bacterium (assembly GCA_017881645.1). Lineage (GTDB taxonomy): Bacteria > Bacillota > Clostridia > Saccharofermentanales > Saccharofermentanaceae > Firm-13. Next base: position 12,800 of record JADGQQ010000010.1, on the reverse strand, counting down.
GCCGCATATGTGTGCTTTTTGGAGACGGAGCCGGATCCATTATTATTTCAGATCAGCTGACCGAGCCGGGTGCGTCGGAACCCTCCGAAGCACCGAAGTCCATATATGATTGTTTCATCGGTTCGGACGGCGCCTCCGGCCACACACTCGTCGGCAAGTCTTTAGATGCGGTGCGCCATCCCTTTGTCCCGAAAGATGCCCCGGAGATTATCGACCGGTATGCCCATCCAAACGGCGTTTATATTCAAATGCTTGGACAGGAAGTCTATCGATTTGCCACGACCATGATGCCGTACGCGGTGGAGCGTGTTCTCGAGAAGGCCGGCAAAACGCTGGAAGACATCGATTTTCTTGTGCCGCATCAGGCCAATGAAAGAATTCTTCAGTCTGCGTCCAAACGTCTGAAAATCCCGATGGAAAAAGTGATTTCTCATATCGCAGATTTGGCCAACACCTCTTCCGCATCGATTCCGATTTGCCTGGACATGGAATTCCGCTCCGGCAAGCTTCAAAGAGGACAAACGCTGGTGTTTACGGGCTTCGGCGGCGGATTAACATATGGTGCTCTTATTTGTCAGTTATAATCTCAGGAGGATTTTTAGAAATGAAGACAACAGTGACGAATCTTTTAGGAACGAAGTACCCGCTGATCCAGGGCGGAATGGCATGGGTAGCTGACGCATATCTTGCGGCGGCTGTATCCAACGGCGGCGGACTGGGCCTTGTTGCAGCCGGCAGTATGAACGGCGAGCTGCTCCGCAAGGAAATCCAGCTGACGAAAACGCTGACGGACAAGCCGTTCGGCGTAAACATCATGCTGATGAATCCCTGTGCCGCAGAACTTGCGCAAGTGGTCATCGATGAAAAAGTAGCGGTCGTTACCACAGGAGCCGGTTCTCCCGGCAAATTCATCGACGCATGGAAGCAGGCCGGCATCATTGTCATTCCGGTCGTTGCATCGACCGGACTTGCACGCCGCATGGAGGGACTCGGAGCGGATGCGGTCGTAGCTGAAGGCGCAGAAGCAGGCGGACACATCGGAGAAATTACGACGATGGTACTGGTACCGCAGGTTGTGGACAGCGTCAGCATTCCGGTTATTGCAGCCGGCGGTATTGCCGACGGACGCGGAATCGCTGCCGCCAGCATGCTCGGAGCCAGCGGCGTACAGATCGGCACACGTTTTCTGACATCCGTTGAATGTACGATCCACCAGAACTATAAGGATATTGTTATTAAAAGCCGCGACATTGATTCCCGCGTAACGGGAAGAAGCGGCGGACATCCGGTGCGCTGCATCAAGAATCCGCTGGTCATGGAGCTTCTTGACCTCGAAAAGAAGGGTGCGACTTTTGAGGAAATGGAAGAGATTACACTGGGTTCTCTCCGCAAGGCTGTTAAAGACGGCAATATCAAAGAAGGTTCTTTCATGGCGGGTCAAATTGCCGGCATGATCAACAAGATACAGCCCGCGAAAGAAATTATTGAAGAAATGTTTGCTGAATATGAGCAGATTATTAAGAAAGAGGGATCTTTATGACAAACGTAACTTCCGACACTCCCGTAGCCCTTGTCTCCGGAGCCTCCCGCGGCATCGGCGCTGAAATTGCAAGAACACTGGCCGCTAAAGGCTTTGATATCGTAATCGTTTATTACACGACCGAGCCTGTGCCGACGGACGTCAAAGAAGAATGTGAGAAACTTCGTCCGGGAACCAAAGTCATCATGATCCCTGCGGATGTTTCTCTCGAAGAAGACTGCAAGAGAGTTGTCAACCTGACGAAGGATACCTTCGGCCGCGTCGACGTACTTGTCAACAATGCCGGTATTACCAGAGACGGTCTTGCCATGCGCATGAGTGTTGACCAGTTCACATCGGTCATCAACACGAATCTTACCAGTGCCTTTATTCTCTCGAGCCTCTGCCTGGCCATCATGGCGCGGCAGAAGCATGGCCGTATCATCAATATGTCATCGGTATCCGGCGTGTACGGAAATCCGGGACAGGCAAACTACTCTGCATCCAAGGCCGGCCTGATCGGACTTACAAAGAGCCTTGCCAAAGAAATGGGCAGCCGCAACATTACCGTTAATGCCATTGCTCCCGGCTTCATTGAGACACCCATGACCGCATCCCTTTCCGAAGAAGTGAAGAAAGCCGCCATCGGACGTATCGCTCTCGGCCGTTTTGGACAGCCGAAAGATGTGGCTGCCATCATTGCATTCCTTGCATCCGACGATGCAGCCTACATCACCGGACAGGTGATCGAGGTCTCGGGCGGACTGACTTTATAAGCAACATATCGACATGCAGCACAAGCTATCGAGGAGGAAAACATGAGTTCAGAAATTGACAAGAAGAACGTATATACCGATGCGCAGGGACATCCCCGCGTGGTAGTTACGGGAGCCGGCGTACTTTCACCGGTCGGCAACGATGTGAATAGCTTCTGGGAAGCGCTCGTGGAAGGGCGTCACGGCATCCGTCCGCTCGACAAGGAGAAGTATCCCGGAACCAAGGTCAATCTTGCCGCCGAGGTCAAAAACCTCGAGCCGATGGATTATATGGACCGCAAAGAGGTCCGGCGTATGGACCGCTATTGTTTGTATGCGGTCGTTGCTGCAAAAGAGGCCGTTGAATCCTCCGGGATTGATTTCTCAGCCATGGATCCGTTCGACGTAGGCGTTATTATCGGCTCCGGCGTCGGCGGCCTGCACACGATGCATACACAATATGAAGAACTGCTCCTCAAAGGCGGACCGGACAGGATTTCTCCTCTGTTCATTCCGATGATGATCAGCAATATCGCCGCCGGAAAAGTATCGATGATCTATGGTCTCAAGGGTGCAAACTTCTGCATTACAACCGCCTGTGCATCCGGTGCCAATGCGATCGGAGAAGCTTTCCGTCAGATCAAGCACGGATACCTCAAAGCCGCTATTGCCGGAGGTGCGGAAGCACCGATCACTCCGATTGCGCTTGCAGGCTTCGCCAACATGAAGGCATTGAATCTGACGGAGGACGCCGACTGTGCGTCTACGCCATTCAATCTGGATCGCGGCGGATTTGTCATTGCCGAAGGTTCCGGACTTGTTGTTATGGAAACTATGGAAAACGCTGTGAACCGCGGAGCGAATATCCTGGCGGAAATTGCCGGATACGGATCCACTGCGGACGCTTATCACATCACCAGTCCTGATCCTGAGGGAAAAGGCGCTGCGCAGGCCATGCGTATCGCCATGAAGGAGGGCGGCGTGAAGCCGGAAGATATCTCCTACATCAACGCTCATGGAACAGGAACCGAACTGAACGATAAATATGAGACGCTTGCGATCAAGGCGGCGCTCGGAGATGCAGCATACAAAGTAGCCATCAGCTCTACGAAGTCTGTAACAGGACATCTGCTCGGAGCCGCGGGCGGCGTGGAAGCGATTGCGTGCATGCTTGCGATCCGGGACGGAATCATTCCTCCGACCATCGGTCTGACCACTCCGGATCCGGAATGCGATCTCGACTATACGCCTCTGAAGGCAAGAAAAGCTGATCTTACCGCAGTGCTTTCGAATTCTCTCGGATTCGGGGGCCAGAACGCGGCCCTTCTTTTCAAAAAAGTGGAGGTTTAATGTATGCCGACTGATGCAAAAAATACGACTCCTGCCAAGGAAACACCGCTTTATGAGACCGGACTCAATTTCAGCCAGATCAAAGAGCTGATGACACACATGAAAAAGGAAGGCGTCACCCATTTTCAGATGGGCGAAGGGAAAACCTGCCTTTCTCTGACACGTGAAAAAGAAGTCATGTACATTCCGACCTCGTCCGACGGCCATATGTCCTTCAATGGACCGGCTTTCGAGATGAACTCCGTTCCGCCGCCGCAGGAAGCTGCGAAAGAGGAAGTGCAGAAGGGCTGCGTCGTGACGTCCCCCGTGGTCGGCGTGTTCTACGATTCACCTGCACCGGACCAGGAGTCCTACGTAACCCTCGGATCCTACGTCAAAAAAGGTGATGTGCTCTGCATTATCGAAGCCATGAAACTGATGAATGAAGTAACAAGCCCGGTCTCCGGTCAGGTTACGGAAATTCTTGTAAAGAAAGCAAGCCGCGTCGAATTCGGACATAAACTGTTTATCATCGACCCGGGCCTTAAGGAGGAAATATAATATGAGCGAATCCGTTCTGATGGATCAGGAAGCAATAAAGAAAATCATACCGCACAGGGACCCTTTCATATTGGTGGACGAGGTCATTGAGATGACGGAAGAATCGATCGTCGTACTCAAACATGTCCGCGGAGACGAATATTTCTTCGCCGGTCATTTCCCGGGTCTTCCGGTTATGCCGGGCGTCCTGATTGTGGAAGCCCTTGCGCAGGCCGGAGCGATTGTCGCTCTTTCCAAGCCGGAGAACAAAGGCAAAATCGCCTATTTTACAGGCATCGATAAAGTCCGTTTCCGCAAGAGCGTATTCCCGGGCGACACACTTCGCCTTGAAGTGAAGCTCACACGCCAGCGCGGCCCCATCGGCTTCGGCGAGGGCAAAGCCTTTGTTGACGGCAAGCTCTGCGTAGCCGGCGAGATTATGTTCGCTATCGGCGCGGAGGCACCCCCTGCCGCAAAAACCGAATCCTGACGAGATGCAATAAAGGAGACAGCTATGTTTCGTAAAGTCCTGATTGCCAACCGCGGAGAAATTGCTGTTACCGTGATTCGTGCCTGTCGTGAGATGGGCATTCGCACCGTAGCGGTCTGCTCCGAAGCCGACAAGCTTGCCCTTCATTCACAGCTTGCGGATGAATGTGTCTGCATTGGTCCGGACGCCTCCAAAGACAGTTATCTGAACATGCAGGCGATTCTTTCGGCCTGTCTGACCACAGGCGCGGAGGCAATTCACCCCGGGTTCGGTTTCCTGTCGGAGAACCCTGTGTTTGCCCGTCTCTGCCAGAAATGCCAGATCAAGTTTATCGGGCCGACGGCTCAGATCATGGAACAGATGGGGAATAAGGCCAACGCGCGAAAAACGGCTGAACAGGCCGGTATGCCGATCATTCCCGGATCCGCCGGTGTGCTTCTGCACATCGCGGAAGCCAAAAAGGAAGCCGCCAAAATCGGTTATCCGGTTTTGATCAAAGCATCTGCCGGCGGCGGCGGACGCGGTATGCGTGTCGCAAACAGCGAAGAAGAACTTGCGGGCGCTTTTCAAATGGCAAAGACCGAAGCCAAAGCGTGTTTCGGCGATGATGAAGTCTACATGGAAAAGCTCGTTATCCAGCCGCGGCATATTGAAATCCAGCTTCTCTGCGACGAATACGGCCACGTGGTGCATTTAGGCGACCGTGACTGCTCCATACAGAGACGAAATCAGAAAATTATCGAGGAGGCATCGTCTCCTTTTATGACCGAAGAACTCCGGATGCAAATGGGTGAGGCCGCCGTATCTCTTGCGAGAAGAATCGGCTATACCGGTGTCGGAACGATTGAATTTCTCGTGGATGCCGAGCGCCGTTTCTATTTCATGGAAATGAACACCCGCATTCAGGTGGAACATCCGATCAGCGAGGCGATCACGCAGATCAACATCGTGCAGGAACAGATTCGTGTCGCGGCGGGCGAACTGCTTCGTTTTTCGCAGCGGGATATCGTTTTCCGCGGACATGCGATCGAGTGCCGCATCAATGCCGAAGATCCCGAACATGATTTCCGGCCCTGCCCGGGAACGATTCATACGCTTCATATGCCCGGCGGACAGGGCGTCCGTATTGACAGCGCCATCTACCAGGGCTATACCATCCCGCCTTTTTACGATTCGCTCCTGGCGAAAGTGATTGTCTGGGCCCCTACGCGGGATGAGGCCATTATCCGTATGCGACGGACTCTGATGGAGTTCCTGATCGTCGGAGTCAAAACGAATATTGATTTCCATCTTGCGATTCTGCGCGAACCGGATTTCCTGCGCGGAAGCTATGACAACACCTATCTGGCTCAAAAGAAAGAACTTCTGCTGCCGTCCAAACCTGCGGAAGCATAACCGGAGAAATCGTAACCGGCACAAGAGAAACAGGCGGTTTCAGGCATTTTCCGGACAAAGGATGTGCCCGGTACTTACAAAAGGAGCGTCTACTATGGATGACACTTTTTCGCAAATGAGAGCCCGCCTGGAGGCGGATCAAAAATATCTGGAAGAGCAGGAGACGGCGGATAAATCGGCCGGGCCCGCGGATGCAGGTCTTGCAGGCATAAAGGACCGTTTCAGTTATCTGATGCCGATTCCGGATGATCTTTGGATTCGCTGTCCTTCGTGCCAGGGCGTCATGCTCCGTGAAGATTTCGAAGGAAATCGCAGCGTTTGCCTGCACTGCGGACACTGTTTCCGTGTTAATGCCAAAGAACGTATCGATATGACGGTGGATCCGGGTTCTTTTGAAGAACTATGGGCAACGCTTTTCGGGAAAGACCCGATCTCCTTCCCCCGCTATGAACATCGTCTGAGCAAACTGCGCGAAAAAACCGGCATGACGGAAGCCGTTATTGCCGGTAAAGCCGCCGTCGGCGGATTCGCCTGCATGATCGGCGCAATGGACTCGAACTTCCTGATGGGGTCCATGGGATCCGCGGTCGGCGAGAAAATAACGCGGCTTTTTGAAGAAGCCACAAAACAAAAACTTCCGGTACTGCTGTTTTCTTCTTCCGGCGGAGCGCGTATGCAGGAGGGGATCGTCTCCCTGATGCAGATGGCCAAAACATCCGCGGCCGTGGAGCGTCATCACAGCGCCGGTCTTCTGTTCCTGTCCATTATGACCGACCCCACGACGGGCGGCGTTACGGCGAGCTTTGCCTCGCTCGGCGATATCATCCTTTCCGAACCGGGCACGCTGATCGGGTTTGCCGGCCGCCGCGTCATCGAAGGCACGATCGCGCAGGCGCTCCCGGACGATTTCCAGCGCGCCGAATTCATCATGAAGCACGGATTCCTGGATATGATTGCACCGAGAAGCGAGATGCGGCAGAAGCTCATTGACCTTCTGGCGATTCACTGTGAAAAGAAACCGTCCGAAACACGGAAAAAATCTTCCGCACACGGGACACTTCCGCCTCTTCCGGAGCACCGGAGCTCGGGGTCGGAGTGTCTTTCTATTATCCGCAATCGCGAAAGACCCACGCTGATGGACTATCTTCCGATGATTTTCACGGATATGCATGAGACACACGGCGACCGGAATGTCGGCGACGACCCGGCGATGTATACCGGTATCGGCCGTCTGAACGGACGTGCTGTGACGATTATCGGACACAGAAAAGGCAAAGGCCTTCTCGAGAACCAGGCGTGCAACTATGGCATGCCGCATCCGGAAGGCTACCGGAAAGCGCTTCGCGCTATGAAGCAGGCGGAGAAATTCGGCCGGCCCGTCATTACGTTTGTGGACACGCCCGGCGCCTATTGCGGCGTTGCTGCGGAAGAACGCGGACAGGGCGAGGCCATCGCCAGGAATCTCCTTGAAATGATGCCCCTCACCGTGCCGGTCATCAGTATCGTGCTGGGCGAAGGCGGCAGCGGAGGCGCTCTCGGCATCGCTGTCTGCGACGAGCTGGCCATGGTTTCCAACGCAATTTATTCGGTTATTTCCCCCAGAGGCTTTGCGTCACTGATCTGGAAAGACCCGACACGCGAAAATGAAGCTGCGGATACGGCGCACATTACGGCATATGATCTTGTAGATATGAAAATATGCGATGTGATTCTGGCCGAACCCAAGGGCGGAGCTCACGCGGATTCCGAGAAAATGGCCGAGACGCTGAAAATGTATCTGTCCGATGCCACGGACCGGATCTGCAAGTCTTTTGCAGCGGACCGTGCGGCGGCTTTGGAAGCACGCTACCAGCGGTTCCGCCGGATCGGCGATTGCAGCTGATCTGTTTTATGGTAGGATGAGACAAAGGAAATCTCCTTTTTGAAAGACGTTTTCTCTTGGGAGGACTCATGCTCAAATACCTTTTCCCCTACCTGCGCCCCTATCGGAAGCAGTTTATTGTCGGGCCGTCGTTTAAGCTTCTGGAAGCGATTCTTGAGCTGACGCTGCCGATGATGATGGCGAATATCATTGATATCGGCATTCTGCATCATGACCGGACGTATATTCTGCATACGGGACTCCGTATGCTTATCATCATTCTGATTGGTTTCGGGAGCGCTATTATCTGCCAGTACTCTGCGTCCGTCGCGTCGCAGGGATTCGGTACGCGTGTGCGCAGCGCGATTTTTTCCCATGTAAATCATTTATCCTTTGCGGATCTCGATGCGATGGGAACGGACACGCTGACGACGCGGGTCACGAATGACATAAACCAGCTGCAGGTTGCCGTATCCATGCTGATCCGTCTGATTTTCCGCGCCCCTTTTGTCAGCATCGGATGTATTGTGGCAGCGATGATGCTGGACGCGCCGTTATCTGTTGTGATCTGGATCGGCGTAGGTTCATTTATCCTGGTGCTGTCCGTGCTTATGCTGACTGCGTTTCCGCTGTATGCACAGGTGCAGAAGCGGCTCGACGATGTGGCCGGTGTCGTAAGGGAGAACTTTTCGGGGGTACGCGTCATACGTGCTTTTGCGCGCGCGTCGGTCGAAACGGAACGTTTCGTGAAAGTTGCGGACGCGCATGCCTCGAGCGTGATCCGCGTCACAAGAATTGCTTCCCTGATGAATCCGCTGACCGGACTGATTATGAATCTTGTCATCTGCGCGATTCTCTGGTTCGGAGGCATCCGCATCAACAGCGGCGGCATGTCGACCGGTCAGATCATTGCGTTCATCAATTATATTGCGCAGATCCTGACGGCACTGATTGCCGTCGCGAATCTGGTGGTCATTTTCACACGGGCGATGGCGTCGCTTCGGCGCGTCAATGAAGTCTTCGCGATGGCTCCCTCCGTGGAGACCGAAGAAGCCGGTGAGATGACGGTGACCGGAGCGGTCGGGACGCCCGCCGAAATATTCTGCAAAAACCCCGGCGCACCGGCGATTTCTTTTGAAGGCGTTCATTTCTCGTATGTGGAAAACCCGGAAAACGACCCGGAGAAAAATGCGCTGACGGACATTCATTTTTCCGTACCGCAGGGCAGCGTACTCGGCATCATCGGGGGTACCGGTTCGGGGAAAACAACCGTGCTGTCGCTGATTGCGCGCTTTTACGAAGAGCAGTCGGGAACGATCTGTTTTTCGGGATGCGATGCGAAAACGCTTTCCGCGCGCACTATACGCAAAAATCTGGGCTGTGTATTTCAGAATCCGCGGCTTTTCTCCGGGACGGTCGCGCAGAATCTGCGCTGGGGCGACCCGGATGCAGGTGATGACGAATTGAAGGAAGCCTGCCGGGCCGCACAGGCTGCGGATTTTATCGAAGCGATGCCGGAAAAGTACGGGGCCCGGATCGAACGGGACGGCAAAAATCTCTCGGGCGGACAAAAGCAGCGCCTGTCCATTGCGCGCGCCCTCGTGCGCAGGCCTTCGATTCTGCTTCTGGACGACGCGGCGTCGGCACTCGATTTCGCAACGGAGGCGCGGCTGCGGGATGCTCTTGCATCGCTTCGGAAATCGACGGACATGACCGTGGTGATCGTCTCACAGCGGATTGCATCGATCCGGGGAGCCGACCAGATTCTTGTTCTTGACGACGGCATGCAGACGGGACTCGGGTCGCACCGGGAACTCATGGCAGGCTGTGAGACCTATCGATCGATTGTGCTGTCACAGATGTCGGAAGAGGAGGTGGGGTAACATGCCGCGTGCCACATCGATGCTTCCGGGCATGAGGAACCTCGCACCGGATGCCGGGAAACTGGGGCAGGCCCCGGTAAAGCCGTCCTGGAGGCTCCTGTCGCGCATTCTGGGCTATGCAGGGCGGCAGAGAGTGAAGATCTTTCTTATCCTTCTTTTTGCGCTTCTCGGCTGCTCACTGGACATTGCCGCCCCGTTTTTCATGGGAAAAGCGATAGACGCCATGATCGGTAAAGGGCAGGTCCGTCTCGGCATTGTGATGCAGATCACGGGGATGCTGCTCGGGTTCTATCTGTGCAGCGCCTTTTTCTCGTGGATGATGATCTATACTTCCAATATTGTTGCGGCACGGACGGCCGCGCTCCTTCGAAAAGACGGGTTCGCCCGCATCGGCAAAATGCCGCTCCGGTTTTTCGACCGGTCTTCGCACGGCGATGTTATTTCGCGGTTCGTCAATGATATCGATGCCATTTCCGACGGTCTTCTGCAGGGTCTGGTGCAGTTGTTTTCGGGCGCTATCTCGATCGTCGGGACGATGGCCGTCATGCTGTATCTGAGCTGGCGGATGACGCTGATCGTTCTTCCGTCGGCGGTTCTCACGTTTCTTCTGGCGTCCTGGATTGCGCGGATGACCGGGAAGTATTTCCGGAAGCAGCAGATGTATATCGGACAGATCAACGGTGTGGTCGAGGAGACCTTTTCCGGACAGCGCGAGGTCAAGGCGTTCGGACACGAACGGGCGGACCAGACTGTCTTTGACGGGATCAACAGCAAGCTCTATACGGTCGGGCAGAAAGCACAGTTCGTCTCGTCCCTGCCGAACCCGACAACCCGCCTGGTGAATTATATCGCGTATATTCTGATCGGCGTTTTCGGCTGGATGGCCGGCGGACTGTCGATCGGACAGATTGCAGGATTCCTGACGTACTGGACGCAGTTTTCACGGCCGCTGAATGATCTGACGAATATTTCGTCGCAGGTGATGGCGGCTTTTGCTTCGGCTCAGCGCGTGTTTGAAATTATGGATCTGCCGGAGGAGGAGCCGGATCCGGCGGATGCCTGTGACCTGCTGATGGAAACGGTGCGCGGTGAAATCGAATTCTCGCATGTTTCTTTTTCCTATGAGCCCGGGCGGCCGGTGATCCGGGACTTTTCCGTACATGTGCAGCCCGGACAGCGCATTGCCATTGTCGGTCCGACCGGTGCCGGTAAAACGACGGTTATCAACCTTCTGATGCGCTTCTATGAGCCGCAGAGCGGCATGATCCGCCTGGACGGAACGGATACAAGACGGATTACACGAAAAAGTCTCCGCCGTTCGTTCGGCATGGTGCTGCAGGACACGTGGCTTTTTGCCGGGACCGTCCGGGAGAATCTTGTGTACGGGAAACCGGGAGCGACACAGGAGCAGATCGTCGCGGCGGCCAAAGCCGTTCATGCGCATGGATTTATCAAGCGGCTTCCCGAAGGGTATGACACGGTTATTTCCGATGACGGCGGTAATTTTTCACAGGGACAGAAGCAGCTGCTGACGATTGCGCGCGCCATGATTGCGAATCCGCCGATGCTGATTCTCGATGAAGCGACCAGTTCGGTCGACACGGTGACGGAAATCCGCATTCAGGAGGCATTTGCACTTCTGATGAAAGAGCGGACCAGTTTTGTCATCGCGCACCGGCTGTCGACCATTCGTGAAGCGGACTTGATTCTTGTTGTAAAAGATGGTCAAATAATAGAGAAGGGAACCCATCCGGCCTTGCTGGCGGCGAAGGGATTTTATTTCGAATTGTATATCAGCCAGTTTGCGCATCAGGCATGATTTATCTAAAAGAATATAACGGACATGACATAGCAGAGATGACTTCAGGAGGACAATGATATGGAGAAGAAAATTGCCGTTTTATCGGATGTTCTGGGGGCACCGACGACTCTGGTCAAAGCTGTTTCAGTTGTAACCTATGAAAGAACGGATGAGGAATGGGAAGAGACATCGGTTTTCTCCTGTGATGACTTTCCGCGCGACAATCCGCATGATCTGCGTCTGCTCGGAGAAGCCATCGCAGATGAGCTTGGCGAACTGAAGGTGATTCTCGGTTCCGAAATTTCCGGAGCGCCCTACTCGGCGCTGAACCGGTCCGGATTTCTGATTTGTGAATCGGAAGGCATCAGCGATGCGTTTTTTGATGAGTTGTTCGAAGAACTGGAGGCCGATGAGGATGTGCTGAAATTCGAAAATCCGACGTCCGCGCAGGATGCAGCTGCGATGAATGACGAACGGCAGAAGGCCGTTATGACACCAAAGCAGGGCGGGACGCCCGGATATTATTCGATTGATCTGAAGGAAGTGCAGAAATGCGACCCGATGATGTCCACCAAGAAAGTCCTTCGCCCGTTCCTGTCTGAGACCCCCTTCGTGGAGCTTTCGATCCTGTGTGATCATGAGCCGCCGTGGCTCGAGACGGAGCTGCCGGGTATGGATCTTGTGATGGAAAGTGAAAAAACCGGACCGAATACATACAAACTGACGATTTCACATAAGACGTGTGACGCATAACCCGCATGGTTCATCCGACACATTTTTATTCATGCATAAAGCACAGGAATCCCTGTGCTTTTTTGTGCATCTTACAGTATTCGCAGTCTTTTACCACCGCAATCTGCATAAATGATCTTTGGAATTTTATGTAAATCTCCACAAATTCGTTCATTGTGATCATTTTTCATGCCCGTTAGAATAGTCCTATCAGCAGGGACCACAAACGGGCCAACCCGAAGTGACATTCCCTCAATCAAGGCAAAGAAGTCTTTCCCGACTCGGAGCGCGCAGCGCTCAGGATGACGGAGGGGCTTCTTTTTTATTCTGAAGGAGGTTACAAAATGAGACAGGTAGCTATCTATGGTAAAGGCGGAATCGGCAAGTCGACCACGACGCAGAACCTGAATGCCGGTCTGGCCGAAATGGGCAAGAAAATTATGATCGTCGGCTGCGACCCGAAAGCTGACTCGACCCGACTGATTCTGGGTGGTC
>JADGQQ010000114.1 GCA_017881645.1 Clostridia bacterium | reverse complement strand
TGCTTTCGACCGGGCGAACGCATTCTCTGACGTTCATGCCGATGGTGCATGATCTGATGAAGCTAAGCGGACTTACTTATCCGGAACTCGACGCATTTGCATGCACCGTCGGACCCGGCTCTTTTACAGGCATCCGCATTGGCGTCAGCGCCGTAAAAGCGATGGCGATGGTCGCGGATAAGCCGGCTGTACCGGTCTCAAGTCTCGCCGCGCTCGCTTTTCCTTTTTACAGTGAAAAAAACACGCTGGTCGTCGCCATGACGGACGCGCGTAATCGCCGGGTATTTTCATCTGCATATTTCGAAGGCACACAGGTGATTCAGGAAGAGGCGAGGACGATTGAAGATTTAATGGAACTCTGCACCGAATGGGAGAAATCTTTCTCTGCATCCGGATCGGCTGGAACTCCCGGCTATATCCTCTGCGGAGACGCGGCTGCAACATATACAGGTGAAGAATTTTTTCGCAGGAAGGCAGCATCGGCACCGGATCTTTTCGGACGCGAAATTCAACCCGCCTCTGTTGCGGAGCTGGCTTTCCGGCTGATCGGCAGCGACACGGCATTGAATCTGTCCGAACGCTTTCCGCCGCAGATGCTGATGCCGGTCTATCGTGCCAAAACGTCAGCCGAACGGCTCTTTTCACAGAAGAAGGAAGAAGTCCATGACTGATTATTCAATTGAAGCAGCCGGACTTACGGATCTCGATCAGCTCGTACGTGTGGAAAACGCCTGTTTTCAGACGCCGTGGAGCAGGGAATCCCTTTCCGCCCTGCTGTCTGATCAGACGAAATGTCTCTGTCTGGTTGCGTGCCGGCAGGAATCGGAATTTCGAAGGGTTGTCGGATATATCGGCCTCATCCATGTACTCGACGAGGGAGAAATCGCGAACATCGCGGTGCATCCCGAATACGCCGGTCAGGGAGTCGGGTTTGCTCTGCTGGAAGCCGTAAAACAGTTCTGCGCGGAGTCGGGAATTCTCACAATTCACCTTGAAGTGCGTCCAGGTAATGCTCCGGCTCTCGCCCTCTACCGAAAATGCGGGTTTTTGCTTACGGGCAGACGAAGAGGGTACTATTCGGATACCGGGGAAGACGCACTGCTTATGGCGTGGAATGTCATGTGAATATCACAGGAAGCAAGGGGATTGTCCCCTGCTTTTCACGCAACTGCCCAAAAATTTTCTGATTCACCCTGTTTTGGTTGACATAGCGAAAACCAGTCCATATACTTATTTTAATGGTATTGTTTTTTGTGCGCCTGCACTTCAAGGAGGAAAAAGATGGTCTCTCGTACCGTTATTTTTACATGTGATGAAGCCCTTCAGATGAAAGCCGTTGCTGTATTGATTCAGAAGGCTTCTTCTTTCAAAAGCAGTATTTATTTGAGCCGCAGCGGCCGCCGTGCGAACGCGAAGAGCCTTCTCGGAGTGATGTCTTTGGGAATTGAGAACCAGACCGAGATCGAAGTTTCCGCTGACGGCGACGATCAGCAGGCGGCTTTGGATTCGCTTGTCGAGTGTTTGGAGAATCCCGGCGTGTTATGAGTTCGGAAAATGCCGTATTTGATGCCCGATTGGATGTAGTGCCAACGAGCCCGGGTGTGTACCTGATGAAGGACACCTCGGGTTCTGTTATTTATGTCGGCAAAGCAAAGAGCCTTCGAAACCGTCTCCGCAGCTATTTCTGCAAAAATCCGGCCGGAAATGAAAAGGTTCTCGCGATGATTTCGCACATTGCCGATTTTGAATGTATCGTCGTGGGCAATGAACTCGAAGCGCTTCTTCTCGAATCGAATCTGATTAAAAGATATCAGCCGCACTATAATATTCTTCTGCGCGATGACCGGGGATATCCCTATGTCTGCATTACAATGCAGGATGAATATCCCAGAATTCTGAAAGTTTTCCGCGTTGGACCGGATAAAGAAAAAGGCGCACGCTATTTCGGACCCTACCTCGGCGGCGACCTGTATGCCGCGCTGATGACTCTCCGCGATATTTTCCCTGCGAAAACCTGCCGTCGGGTCCTGCCGAAAGACATCGGAAAGCAAAGACCGTGCCTGAACTACTATATCGGCCGCTGTGTGGCTCCCTGTAAAGGTGATGTTCCGGCATCAGCGTATCGCGCAGTCATGGAAGATATCTGCCGTTTTTTCGAAGGAAAATATGAAGGCATCCAGAAGGATCTATCCGGGCAGATGCAGGCGGCTTCGAAACGTCAGGACTATGAACATGCGGTTATTTACCGTGACCGGCTGCAATCGCTCGCAAAAATCATGGAGTCACAGAAAGTGTCGCTCCCCAAGGCGTCGGATCTGGATGCCATCGGCGTGAGCCGTGATGCAGGTGAAATCTGTATCCGCAAGCTGGAAGTCCGCGGCGGCCGTGTAATCGGTTCGCCGACATTTTTTCTCGCGGACCACGGAGAAGAGTTGGATGAGATTCTCACGGCTTTTATCGAACAGCATTATCCCAACGTGTCGTTCATTCCGCCGGAAATTCTCGTGCAGGCGCTGCCCGCTGACTGTGATGCTCTGTCGGACTATCTCCGTCAGTTCTCCGGTCACAAAACGCTGCTTCGTATTCCGCAGAGGGGCGACGGCGTCAGTCTGCTGAAGATGGCATGCGATAATGCGGCTGAGGCGCTGATGCGCCGGATTCTCCGTGTCGGAGATTCCGAAAAGGCGCTGACGATGGCGCTCGAAAATTTATCGAAGCAAGTCGGTCTGGACCGGCCTTTGGAACGCATCGAAGCATATGACATATCAAATATGGGCGCAGATGATCAGGGCGGCGGCATGGTGGTTTTTCATAACGGCCGTCCCGACCGTGCCAGCTACCGGCTTTTCAAAATCCGCCGCAGCGAGGAACAGGATGATTACGGCGCTATGCGCGAAGTCCTGCGCCGGCGTTTTGCCCACATGGGCGAGGAAGAGTTCGCCCGGACACCGGACCTGATCCTGATGGACGGCGGACTGCAGCATGTGCAGCTGGCTCTCGATATTTTGCGCGAAGTGAAACTTGAGGATACAATCAAAGTTGCAGGCATGGTCAAGGATAATAAGCACCGTACAAGAGGACTGGCTCTTCCGGACGGACAAATTGTCGAATTGACAGAACAGGCCCGCACGTCGGAAGAGAGCCTGATTCTTCTGCGGCTCCTGACCGCGGTTCAGAATGAAGTTCACCGGTTTGCCATTTCCTATCAGCGCAAGCTTTCCAAGAAACGTCATCTTTCCTTCAAACTCGAATCGATCGAGGGGATTGGTCCGGCTAAGAGAAAAGCGCTGCTGGCACATTTCGGCACCATAGGCAAAGTCGCATCCGCATCGGCAGAGGCGCTGAAAGAGGCTCCGCTTCTCTCGGAAGCCAATGCACAGGCCGTTTACCGGCATTTTCACAAAGAGAACGGAGAGTAGACGATGGCTATTTTCGCGATTGCCGATCTGCATTTATCGCTAGGTACAGATAAGCCGATGGATATTTTCGGAGCCCAGTGGGTTGACCACGAGCGCCGTCTGAAGGACGCATGGATATCGACTGTTGCCGAAACGGATACGGTTCTGATTCCGGGCGATATTTCCTGGGGCATGTCCATGGAAAAAGCGCTGCCGGATCTCTGTTTTCTGGATCAGCTCCCCGGCCGCAAAATTCTGTCGAAAGGCAATCACGACTATTGGTGGGGCACCATGAACAAAGTGGAGACGCTCGTTCAATCGAACGGACTTTCCACGATTTCTTTCCTGAAGAACAATGCGATCCTTGTTGAAGGCAAAGCAATCTGCGGTACCCGGGGCTGGATCTCGCCGTACGACCTTGAATTTCGCACAGAAGACCAGACCATTTACGAACGCGAACTCGGTCGCCTCGAACGATCGCTGCAGGCCGGACGCGAATTGCTCGGCGATACCCCCGGTGATATGATTGCCATCCTGCATTATCCGCCCGTACTGACGTCGACACCGCCCTCGGCATTTTGTGCTCTTCTGGAAAAATACGGCGTGAAGATGTGTGTTTATGGACATTTACATGGGCGGGGACACCTAAAGGCCTTCGAAGGGGAGAAAAACGGTGTTGAATACCTTCTTGCAGCGGCGGATTATTTATCCTTCAAACCGCTGCGGCTCTAAGCTGGAACGGTGTTATTGCCGGTTGCGCTATTTTCGCGCCTGCGCTATAATAAATCGCGTGTGCAAAAAATCGTGAAGTGAATCATTTTTATGCCCGGAGAGGAGCCCACATATATGGCGGAAAGCATGACAGGCTATGGTCGGGCAGATTGTGTTTTTGATTCGCGCAGGTTTCTGATCGAGATTAAATCCATTAACAATCGCTTCTGCGATGTACAGGTTCGCATGCCCCGTGCACTCCTTTCTCTGGAACCGCAAATACGTGAAAGAATTACGGCATCCCTCCTGCGCGGCAAGATCGATGTTTTTGTCACTATAGAGGACCAGGGTTCCGGTAATACACATGTTGCAGCGAATCTTCCTCTGGCACGTTCCTACTCGGAAGCACTTTCGGAGATTGCCGCAGCGACAGGACGTCTCGATACGGCCGGTGTGGATTTTATTGCACGGCTTCCGGACGTGATGCTTACGCAGCCAACGGAGTGGACGCCGGAATCGGTTCGGGAAAGTCTTTTTACCGCATTGGATCTGGCTGTCGCGGAAATTTCCGCGATGCGTCAGTTGGAAGGCACCAAGCTCCTCGAAGATGTTCTCGCGAAAGTTACAGGGATTGAGGGTATGCGCGAACAATTAATTCTCCGCGCACCGCTTGTCCCTGCGGAGTATCGGCAGAGACTGCAGGCCCGGATGGACGAGTTGCTTGCAGACACTTCAGGATTGGTTTTTGACGAAGGAAGAAGAGAAGCGGAAGTGGCTATTTTTGCGGATAAGTGCTCCATTGACGAAGAGCTTGTCCGTCTGGAGAGCCATTTGAACCAGCTTCGAACAACGCTCACCGCGCAGGGCAGCATCGGGAAGAAGCTGGATTTCATCCTTCAGGAAGTGAACCGTGAAATCAATACCATCGGTTCCAAAGCAAATGACATTACGACGACGAATCTTGTTCTGGAAATGAAGTCGGATCTCGAGAAGATCCGGGAGCAAATCCAGAATCTTGCATAAACCGGAAAGAGGGGTGAGGATACCATGAGCTTTATTCGGATCGGTTTCGGGAATCTGGTTTCCACCGAACGTCTGATCACAGTTGTCGGGCCGGACTCTGCGCCCGTACGCCGCCTTGTGCAGGATGCCCGAGACCGCGGAGCCCTGATCGACGCTTCATCCGGCAAGAAATGCAAATCCGTTCTTGTGATGGACAGCGATCATATCGTATTATCGGCCCTCCCGATGGAAGAGATTGAAGTGCTTCTTGAGCAGCCGGCCAACCAGAATACAGACGACGGAGGGCATTCATTTGGGAAAAGATAGCGTGTTGTCCGAACAGACCCGTAAAGGGCTTCTGGTTTCGGTCTCCGGACCGTCCGGAGTGGGAAAAGGTTCTGTTATTGATAAAGTAAGAGAACGCATTCCGGATATTGCCCATTCGGTATCGGTAACCACACGGCCCATCCGCGACAACGAGATTGAAGGAGTTTCGTACTTTTTCAGGACAGAAGAGCAATTTAAGGATATGATGGCGCAGGGGGAAATTCTGGAACACGATATTTACCTGAATAACTACTATGGCACACCGCTGACGCCCCTTCTTAAATTAATCAACGAGGGCAGAGATGTTCTCTTCGACCTGACGGTATCGGGAAGCCTGGCACTGATGGAAAATTATAAAGACGCTGTTACGATTTTCCTCCTGCCGCCGTCCATGTCCGAGCTGCGCAAACGACTCGTACTGCGAGCGACGGAAGCTCCGGAAGTTATCGAACGGAGACTGCTCGAGGCAAGCGTAGAAATACCGAAAGCTGATCTTTTCAATTATGCTGTCATTAATGATGATTTAAATAAGGCGGCAGACCGGATTATTGCTATAATAGAGGCCGAAAAGCATCGCTACGCGAGGCAGATCGGCATCGAGGAGAGAATCCTCGGAAGATAACGGACCATTTCGCACAGAGAAAACCCTCTGTGCAGCAGATAACCGAAGACCCACCATGAAGGAGGCATATTATGCTCATCAAACCACCGATCGAACAGCTCCTGCCCAAAGTTGAAAGCCGATACACCCTTGCCATGCTCGTAGCAAAACGTACCCGTCAGCTCGTTGACGGCGCACAGCCGATGGCTGAAGCGGATTCGCCGAATCTTGTTACGATGGCTTGCGAGGAAATCGCACACGATAAGGTCGTCGGAGTACCGGGGCTTTTGAACCCCGTCGTACCGCTTCGTCCTGAAATCGAAGAAGCCCGCCGCATGGCCAGAGAAATGGCCGCCAATCAGGCATCCCTTGATGCATTCCCCGATCTGATGGATCTCTCTGTAAAGAGCGTGGATGAAGAAGAAATCATGGATGCAGTTCTCGAAGGCAACATTCTTTTTGACGGAGATGTCATACCGGGTGACGATATCATCCTCGATGAGGCTGCAGACGAAGAAATCGCTTATGCAGATGACAGCCTGACTGAAGTTTCACTCGATCCTTCAGAGACGGAGGAATAAAATGCCGAAGGACAAGTCGATGGAGCGCATTGTTGCGCTTGCAAAAACGCGCGGTTTTGTATACCCGGGATCTGATATTTACGGCGGTTTAGCCAATTCCTGGGATTACGGCCCGCTGGGCGTTCAGCTCAAGAACAATGTGAAAGCTGCCTGGTGGAAGAAATTCGTCCAGGAAAACCCGCATAATGTCGGCGTTGACTGCGCGATTCTCATGAATCCGCAGGTTTGGGTTGCATCCGGCCATGTCGGAGGATTTTCGGATCCGCTGATTGACTGCCGCCAGTGCAAGGCAAGAAATCGCGCAGACAAGATCATCGAGGACTTTAATAAAGAGAACAATATTGATATTGGGAATGCCGGCCTTGACGGATGGACAAATGAGCAGCTCGTCGCATATATCAACGAGCATAATGTTCCCTGTCCGCAGTGCGGCGGCCACAATTTTACGGACGTCCGCAAGTTTAATCTTATGTTCAAGACTTTCATGGGCGTAACCGAAGACAGCAAGAACGAAGTGTTCCTGCGTCCCGAGACAGCACAGGGAATTTTTGTCAATTTCAAAAATGTGCAGCGTTCTTCGAGAAGAAAACTGCCTTTTGGCATCTGTCAGGTCGGTAAAGCGTTTCGAAACGAAATAACACCCGGCAACTTTATTTTCCGTACGCGGGAATTTGAACAGATGGAACTGGAGTTTTTCTGCGAGCCCGGCACGGATCTTACATGGTTTCACTATTGGAAAGACTATTGCTATAACTGGCTCACGGGTCTGGGTCTGAAAGAAGACGAGATCCGGACAAGAGATCATACTCCTGAGGAACTTGCATTCTACTCCAATGCCACGACGGATTTTGAATTTTTCTTTCCGTTCGGATGGGGTGAACTGTGGGGCGTAGCTGATCGTACGGACTATGATCTCAAACAGCACATGACATTTTCCAAAGAAGACCTGATGTACTTCGATCCCGCGACGAATGAGAAGTTTATCCCCTATGTTATCGAGCCTTCGCTGGGTGCAGACCGTGCAACCCTTGCGTTCCTGTGTTCGGCCTATGACGAAGAAGAAATCGGTGAGGGGGATGTGCGCACGATCATGCGTTTTCATCCGGCACTCGCTCCGGTCAAGATCGGAATCCTCCCTCTGTCAGCGAAGCTTTCCGAAAAAGCGGAACCGATTTTTACGGCTTTGTCGAAAGATTATTTCTGCGAGTTTGACGACCGTCAGTCTATCGGCAAGAGATACCGCCGTCAGGACGAGATCGGGACTCCGTACTGTGTCGTGTATGATTTTATTTCGGAGGAAGACGGCTGCGTCGAGATCCGCGAGCGCGATTCAATGCTTAAGGTCGAGTTTGAACCTGGAAATGTGCGCTATCCGATTGACCGTCTGCAGGCGTTTTTTGCAGGCAAGTTTACTTTTTAAGGTTTTCATTATGTGCGTCGGTTCCGGAGGGTCAAAGGACAACGCCTTCCGCAGCCGAAGCAGCATAAGAGAATAAATGAACCAGCACGTTTGAGAAAGCGGAGGATGCACAATGGCAAAGTATGTGTACAAGTTTGCTGAAGGCAATGCGACCATGAAGAACCTTCTCGGAGGTAAAGGCGCGAACCTTGCAGAAATGACCTGTTTGGGACTTCCTGTTCCAAGAGGGTTCACAATTTCCACAGAGGCCTGCAATCGTTATTATGATGATAATGAGACGATTGCCGCCGAAGTTGAGAAAGAAATCTTTGACACTTTAGCAGCGACAGAAAATACGGTCGGGAAAAAACTCGGCGACGTAGATGATCCTTTTCTTGTATCGGTCCGGTCCGGAGCCAGAGCTTCGATGCCCGGCATGATGGACACAATCCTGAATCTCGGTCTGAACGATAAGGTAGTTATCGGACTCGCCAAGCTCACAGGAAACGAACGCTTTGCTTATGACAGCTACCGGAGATTCATTACGATGTTTGCTGACGTTGTAATGGAAATTGACAAGAGTAAATTCGAAAAAGAACTGGAAGCAGTGAAGCATCTCAAGGGCGTAACACTCGATACCGATCTGGACGCCGAAGCGATGAAGGACGTCGTAGCCCGTTATCTAAAGGTATACCTGGTCAATAAGGGCGAACCCTTTCCTCAGGAGCCCAAAGTGCAGCTTCTTGAATCCATCAAAGCTGTATTCCGTTCCTGGAACAATGACCGCGCTATCCTCTACCGCCGCATGAATGAGATTCCCGGCAGCTGGGGCACAGCCGTCAACGTACAGGAAATGGTCTATGGAAACATGGGCGACACATCCGGTACAGGCGTAGCCTTTACCCGCAATCCCGCAACGGGAGAAAAGAAACTGTACGGTGAATTCCTCATGAATGCGCAGGGCGAAGATGTTGTAGCAGGTATCCGTACCCCGCAGACCATCGACCAGCTCAAGAATGTTATGCCCGAGGTGTATGATGAGTTTGCCCGGACCGCCGACATTCTGGAACAGCATTATAAGGACATGCAGGACATGGAGTTCACCATCGAACGCGGAAAGCTCTTTATGCTCCAGACCCGTAACGGCAAACGCACAGCTGCGGCCGCCATGCGCGTCGCTGTTGAAATGGTTGCCGAAGGACTGAACACAAAAGAGCAGGCGATCATGAAGATTGATCCGAAGCAGCTCGATGCACTTCTACACCCGACCTTTGAGCCTGCATCCCTGAAAGCCGCCAAGATTATCGCGCACGGACTTCCGGCATCCCCGGGAGCCGCTACGGCACGAGTCTATTTCAATGCGGAAGATGCAACCGCTGCAGCAGCACGCGGCGAGAAAGTCATGTTGGTCCGTCTCGAGACTTCTCCGGAAGATCTCGCCGGAATGGATGTAT
>JADGQQ010000113.1 GCA_017881645.1 Clostridia bacterium | reverse complement strand
GGCGACGGATGCCCTGTCCGCGCGTATGCGATGATCGAGGAGTAGTCACCGGATATCCCGAAAAAAACCAACAGAAACGCACACATGCGGCCGGGGTTTCCACCCCGGCTGCTTTTTTATCTGGAAAACGGCAGATAGCATCTTGTGAGGCCCACTTTACACGTTCCAAAAATAATTCACATTTCTTTCGAATATACATTGACAGACACAGTATATCGATATAATATCTATATCAGCAGACAGAATACACCAACAAAAGAAAAAAGGATCAAAACAGCTATTGACGAACAAACAGTACCGTAATATAATCACTACTATAAAACGGATACTACACGGGGGGACAAAATGATACTCAAACACATTCTCAAAAACATCTGGGAAAACAAATTCAGGAGCGTTCTGATCATTATCGCGCTTACGCTCTCGGCAATGGTCCTGTTTCTGGATCTCGGATTCAGAGATGACATGAGCGCCCGATACAATTCCCTGATGAAAGAATCCTTTCAGAATTACGATTTTGCCGTTACAAAGGACACAGCGGGGGAGACGGCACCTAATGTCTATTTTGACGCTGCATCCCTTGATGTCTCGGGCCTTCCGGTACAGGGCGAGCTCGATAAGCTGAATGCCTACGGTCTCATGGATACAAAAGACGGAGGCGTAACGGCTGTCATGCTCGGAGTAGACAGAGCGGCTCTTATCGATCACAATCTTTGCATTCTTGCAAATCAGGCCGGCTTTGATGCAGCGGATACAACACAGATTATCATCAACCAGACGATGGCTAAGAACTACAGTCTTGCACCGGGTGACAAAATGACCATCACAACTGCCTGGGGCGACGAAACATTTACCGTCGGGGCCATAGCCGAGGACCGGGGACTCTACCAGAGTGCCGGAGATACGGTTCAGCTGCTGGTATCCAAAGAATATCTGGAAAAGAAAATGAATCAGGCAGGCATGTCGGATTCCATATGGGTCGATCTTAAGAGCGGATCCGATGTAGCTGCAGCTGCCCAGACATTTAACACACAGAACCCCGGATATAAGGCGACGGCCCTTTTCGATCAGAAAGCGATTGATTCCTCTATTGCAAGTTTCAATCAAATTCTTCTCCTGATTCTATTTATGGTGGCGATTCTAAACTTCTATGTGGTTTCTTCCATAACAAAGCTTATTCTTGCAGTCCGCATTCCGGTCGTCGGTACATTCCGGAGCGTCGGCGCCACAAAGAACCGCGTCAACGGAATCCTTTTTCTTGAAAACAGTCTCTACGGTCTCATCGGCGGACTTCTGGGCGTCGGGTTCGGATTACTGGTCAGAAGCACGGTTATCAATATCTTTATCGGACCTTCAGGGATGACGAATACCGGGGAAGCAGCAGGAATCAACGGATTCTATATACTCGCCGTACTTGCATTCTCCGTCCTGCTTCAAATCGCGATTACAGCGAAGGCAATCCTGAAAGTCGGGAAAATGCCGATCAAGGATACGATCTTCAACGTACAGAATGTAAAGCAGAATCTATCAAAGAAGAAAACAATCATCGGCGTCATTCTTCTGGCCGGATCCCTTGTCTGTCATCTTGAAAACGGTTCATACAATCCGCTCATCGCAGGTCTTGGATTTGCCTTGGCTGTAGCGGGAGCCGTCTATATGATTCCTTTCTTTACAAGGCTTCTATCCGTCGGACTGGCTTTTATCAGCGGAAAACTCTGCGGAAGTGCAGCGGCTCTCGGATCCAGGAACATCTCCTACAGCAAGTCGATCACATCAAACGTTGTGCTGACCACGGTTGCGCTGTCGATCATGTTGTCCCTGTATATGATGACGCTGTCCATCGGTACCTTGTATGACAAAGCGGCGCTTCTGTTCGATTACGATATTCAAATTTCAAATGTTACCAAACCTTATACCGATTACGAAGAGTTGGCTTCTGTGAAAGGCGTAGATAAAGTCGATTATTTATTTCTAATCTACGAACCCTTTGACCTCGGAAGTCAGGAAAGCCCCATGCTTCTGGTGGGACTCGATAAAGCAACGATGGGAATTGTCGATAAGGGAAACAAGATCCCGACACTCAAGGACGGGGAAGTTCTGTTAGATGATGCTTTTGCCCGTAAAAACAATCTGCAGGTCGGCGATCAAATACAGCAGAAAGACAGAAACCTGACATTAACCGTCGTAGGATTTATCAACGGCAGTAGGTTTACATCAAACCGCACGATCGGGGTAGTCGGCAAGTCGTACTTTATAAAAAATGTTACGAATGTTCCGTTCAATATCCAGATTACAACAAATGCAAATGTCGATGCCATGAAAGAGACGATAAAGAAATCGCTGGCGGATGAGAACACCACCATTCAGACTGCCACGCAGTATCTGGATGCCCAGCAGAAGGGTGTCGGCGGCATCCTCAATATGACGTTCGTTATCATGGGCATCTCCATTCTTCTGGTCGTCGTCGGTCTTGTCAATAACCAGATGATCGGCTTCATCCAGCGCAAGAAAGAATATGTCGTCCTGTACTCCGTCTCCATGAGCCGGACGCAGCTTCGCATCATGATGCTGTTCGAGGTGATGGGAACCTTTATTATCGGAATCACGCTGGGAACCCTCCTAAGCGTCTGGCTTAAGTCTCTGCTTTCGGATTTACTCAATTCCATCAACCAGTTCATCCCCATGGAATTTAACTACGCTTCCATCTTCGGTGCGGTAGCCCTCGTGTTCGTGCTCCTGTTGCTGACGGCCCTGTCGCCGATGAGGCGCCTGTCCAAAATGAATGTCGTAAACGAAATTAAGTACGAGTAAACCAACAAGTCCTGCAAAAAACATCCCCGATCAACCCGAAAAAGTATCGCAGATAGCAAAAGGACTCAGAAAAAAGCACAAGCGAATAAGGGAGAAAAGCATTATGAAAACAGTGATTCAGGCAAACAATATCACGAAGAATTTCGGAAAAGGCGAGAACGAGTCCCAGATTCTCAAGGGCATCGACATTGAAATTAAAGAACGCGAATTCGTATCCATCATGGGTCCGTCCGGCTGCGGAAAGAGCACGCTGCTGTATATTCTCGGCGGTCTCGATGCACCCACTTCCGGCAAGGTCCATATTCACGAGAAAGACATCAACAAGATGAAGGACAAAGAAAAGAGCAAAGTGCGCCGTTCCGATATCGGCTTCGTATTTCAATTCTATAATCTGGTCCAAAATCTGAATGTCGAGGACAATATCCTGCTTCCGATCGTCATGGGCGGAGGAAAAGCCCGCCACTACAAGAAGGAACTTGCTGAGATTCTGGATATTGTCGGCCTGAGCGACCGCAGAAAATATCTCCCGAGCCAACTCTCCGGCGGGCAGCAGCAGCGCGTCGCCATTGCCCGTGCCGTTATCTCCAATCCGGGAATCCTCCTCGCGGACGAACCGGTCGGAAATCTGGACAGTCATTCGAGCACAACAATCATGGAACTGTTCAAGCGTATCAACGAAGAGAAGGGCATCACGATTCTTCAGGTCACGCATTCCGAAACGAATGCCGCATACGGCAACCGGATTATCCGTTTGTCCGATGGACTTGTAGTCGGATAAAAACCCAAAGAATCGGGACATGAAAATGGGGCTGGCGCGATAATGTTCTGCACCCCAAATGTAAGTTTTTGTCCAACATTTGGGGTGCACTTCATAAGCGCAGCCCCTTTTTCCATGGAAAAAGCATGTCAGCAGTGAAGTCCGGATGATGATCCAATCAGTTCAAAAAGAACGACGATGTTTTCCCGTCAATGTCGGTGCAGTCCACCTGTGTCCGCTCTGTATTGAATGAAGCGTAGACCGCTCCGCGCAGTGAAGCGAATCGCCCGCTGCTGACATCGACATCCGGTCCCCAGACTTCGTTGGTATTTCCAATATTGATGAACTTCTCCGTGTACTGCCCGGCTGCGACACGATCGGCTGTCGTCATGCCGAAATACTTGAGTCCGTAACCGCCGTCGCCGTTCTCCCAGGTGGTATCCATATAATAATACGCTCCGTCCAGTCGGACGAGCGTCCAGTCGTGCGCGGAATTATCAGTGCTCAGGCCGCCGGCGTTAATCGCGTCGATCCCCATCTCCAGACACAAATACGCATAAGCCGGCCCGAAGGTCTGACAAATTCCCGCGTATTCGGTCAAACCGCGATACGAGGACAAGTCGGCTGTGGAATCCACATCGAGTGCCGAATAATCGTAGGTGATCCGGGCGGAATAGGCCATATACATCGCCATGGCCTGAGTGGTCGTGTTATCCGACTTCATTACACAGGACGCTATGAATTGGGTTACAGAATCCGTGAAGTTCCGGATGCCGTCCATGTGTTCCTGTTTCGTCATCGAATAGTCAAGAACACCTTTCCCCTGTACTTCATCGTAACGCACGCCCGGCACGTCCATACGAAGCAAAGGGAAGCAGTTGGAGGCTGCGGTATTGATCTGATCCGCCTGTTCGGCGCTGCTGCAGGCAAATGTCGGCTCATACGCGAAAAAAGCATCCGCCATGGAATGAAAGGAAGCGACAAAGTCATCTCCGTACAATGCTGCGAAAATATCCGACATTACATATGGCTGCCAGACAAAATCCACCGGCTGCGCATACAAAGGAAGGGCAGCGGCAGACGGCTTTGCCGTAGTGTCCGCGGGCTGCGCTGCTGTGCTGACAGCCGTAGAAGCTCCGGGTTCGTGCCGGGAAGATGACGCGACCGGACCGTCGGAAATGGATTTGCAGCCGAACAGCGTCAAAGACAAGCATAAGCACAGCAACAATGAAAGTACACGGGAAAGAGTATGCTTTCGCATCGTTTTATCTCCTTGACAGCCGGATGATT
Organism: Clostridia bacterium; assembly: GCA_017881645.1. GTDB lineage: Bacteria > Bacillota > Clostridia > Saccharofermentanales > Saccharofermentanaceae > Firm-13. The sequence goes on along the minus strand of JADGQQ010000113.1, from coordinate 857 downwards.
AATTGTCCAGTACGATCACTTCCGGTGTTTCCATTTTGTCCAGAGCATCTCGGGTCACGTTGATTTGTCCGGAGGCTTCGATATCCATTTTTACTCCCAGCAGTTCCGCCAAATCATCGTTCATTGTCGGGTCTCCGTGAGCCGGAATGATAATTTTCGCATGAAGATCCGTAGCCACAGTGGCGGCCTCTGACGGGGACATTTTCGTGTAAAAATCCATGAACTGAATGATGAGGACATCAACGCTGCCGATTTTCGCAAGCGTGGCATCGTCCGGAATAGCCCCCTGAGATCCAAACTGCGCGATGCGGATCCCGTCAATATTAAAGACAAAGATGATGTTGGTTTCCGTCGTGTCGCCTTTATCATGAATGCCCGGATATCCGACAATATGAATGCCGGCAACATCAAAGGCTCCCGACTTCTTCAGGAGCGTGTAGTCGCCGGTGATCTGCGAAGTGTCAGTATGATCCAGGTGCTGGTGGCTTTCCGTTACGATATCTGCCGGAATCTTCTCATTCATGAAGAACGGATCCGTGATGATCGTCACATTTTCAGGTGTCACAAATTTGAAGGCTGTCTGATTCTGCGGATACTTCAGGATGCCGACTCCCTGTGCGACCGAATAGGACGGGGTATAAGAACCGGGTCTATTCAGTGTGAAAACAAAATACACAAAAATACCAAGAAGAACAGCCAGCATGCAGTATTTCACAATAGTTCCGACACGTGCTGCGCTCATGGAATCCCCCTTCAAACATGCATAATAGATTTATTATATACATCTATAACGGGTGCGACCATCCTTGCATCGAAAACAGTCCCGAAAATAGTTCCGGAAACGCAAAGAATCCGCG
>JADGQQ010000112.1 GCA_017881645.1 Clostridia bacterium | reverse complement strand
TCGCGATCGCACGTGCGTTATCCATGGAGCCGGATGTCCTTCTTTTCGACGAACCTACGAGTGCTCTCGATCCCGAAATGGTCGGCGAAGTGCTGGAAGTCATGCGTGACCTTGTCAAAGAAGGGCTCACGATGATCATCGTTACGCACGAAATGGCGTTTGCACGCGATGTTGCGACGAGAGTCGTTTTTATGGATAAAGGCGTGATTGAAGAAGAAGATACGCCGGATGTTATTTTCAATCATCCAAAAAATGCGCGCACACAGGAATTTCTGACACGCTTCATTCGAAACACATAAACTGCCCCGTATTATTCAGGCAGTACCCGACAGGATGAAAAACATGACGCTTCCGGAAGCTTGCCACAGAATAGAGAGAAGCATACAATAGAAGAAATGCAGCCGTTCGACAAGCAGACAAGGAGGATTCAATTGTGAAAATTCTGGATAAATTCAAGAATTCTCTTAAAAGACCGCAGACCGACGATTTTTCTGCTGCCGAAGAAACACCAGAGCCCCGTAGAAATACACTGGAAGACCTTTGGGTCTCTTTGTGTGACGACCCCAACCAGGAAGAAGTTCTCCCTGAATTGTTGACCGCATGTCAGGCCAAAGGCGGCCCGGCTGCCGTGCGCGCCGCGCTCGAAGAATTGATTCTTGAGCAGGGAAGCTGGCTTCCTCAGCTTTATCTCGCACGTATTTTGCTGGAAGAGAAGAATATCGGGCAGGCACGGGATCTCTATCAGAGAGTTCTCGCACGGCCGGAATCTCTGGATTATGAACTCTTTACGGTGTCGGCTGATTTGGGTAAATTCGGATATGCAGAGGAAATACCCGGTCTGGTCGCGAATCTGTATGATGTCAGTTCACATAATATCTATATCGGTCTGAACCTTCTTCAGGCCTATCGGGACACACTGCAGCCGGATGCGGGAATGGCTCTTCTGACAAATATCCGCCGGTATGACAACCCGGAGATCCATGCATATCTCGGTGATTTTGCAAAGGCATTTGCAGATATGAAGAAGAAGAGCCTTTTGGGCGAGACGGGCGGAATTACCGGAGCAGGGGATGCAGCAGAAAAATTAGCGAAAGAGCAACCCGCCGCTGAGTCCGTTCCTTCCGTGAAACTGCCCCGCGCTCTTTGGGTGGATGTACCGCTTTGGCGTCACGAGTATCCTTCTGTTGATGACCTGCTTCCAAAGACCGACGGCAAGAAGCGCGTAGGCGTTTATATGTATGCGGATACAGCAGCCTATGAGCCGGAGCGAACACTCCCTGAGGATGATGCCGTACCGCCGGATCTTTCGGTAAGCCTTCCGATCTGTATCGGCGAACGGCTGCTTTTTACTACACATCTGGCGCCCATAGTTCTTTTCCCGGTGAATCGCCGGAAAGGCCCGTATGCGGCTATGTTTGAACCGGATATATCAAGTCTTTTCGGCCTGTGCGCACAGGAGAGCCTGGACTATATCGTAACGGGCACAATCGCACTGGACGGAGATGTGTACAGGACCCGCACATGGATTCTGGATAAGTCCAAACAAAGTGCACGCATTGTCGCCAAGGATCTTCCTCTTGCAAAATTCGGTGATGCATTCAATGAGCTGATCGAAGAGATTATGCTTCTCTTCTATGACAAGCGATATACTCGTCCGATCGGACGTACGGAACTGTTCACCTTTACCCATCCGCTTCCGGAGCTCGTTCTGCCGCAGCTGCAGGGTACACGGGCTTTGCTGTACCAGTATCTGGTCCGTCAGAATGAATGCGATGCCTCGATCCTGCCGAATGAGAAGTTTGTACTGGATATGTTCGCCTACCTTTGTGATGTGGATAACACGAATCAGATGTATTTCATGGCGCTCTTTTCGGCGATGAAGAACGGTAAGCACTCCGGTTCGAAGCTGTATCTGGCGAATCGCGCGGCACTCTTCCGTTTCGCGGACAAAAACCGTTACGCACCCTGCGTAAAGGCGCTTATGCCGGAACTGAACGAACTTCTGGCCGATGCATAGACCTGTTCATTCTCCGAAAATCTCCCGCAAATCACATAAAAAGCCTCCCGCGCGTTTTTCGCAGCCGGGAGGTTTTCGATTATCAGGATACATTTCGTCTTATACCGGTGTATGCCCGTCCATCGTAAGAATCGCTCCGTACAGATCCGGTCTGCGGTCCCGAAAGACACCCCAGCTTTTTCGTGCGTCAGCCAGCTCGTCAAGATCAAAAGTGTGTATGCAGATATTCTCTTCTTCTTCGTTCAGACTTGCCGCGATCTGTCCCTGACCGTCTGCGATAAAGGATGAGCCGTAGAAGCGAATGTAATATTCATCCTCGTACTCCGTACCGACTCGGTTGGAGGCAATTACGGGTGTCAGATTCGCCGCGGCGTGTCCCTGCATGACTGTCTGCCAGTGCGCGCGCGAGTTCATGGCCGGTTCCATCGGTTCGGATCCGATCGCCGTCGGGAAAAAGAGCAGTTCCGCGCCCATCAGGCAGAGACAGCGCGCCGTCTCCGGAAACCATTGATCCCAGCAGATACCGCAGCCGATCCTGCCATAGGCGGTATCCCAGACCATGAATCCGGTGTTTCCAGGCTGGAAAAAGAACTTCTCTTCATAGCCGGGTCCTTCAGGGATGTGCGATTTGCGGTACACGCCCATGACTTCACCGGTTGCATCAATGACCGTCAGCGAGTTATAGAGGTCCGAACCGGATCTCTCATAGAAACTGACGGGAAGGACCAGCTTGTGCTCGCGGGCTATCTCGCGAAAATGAGCAATCGCCCGATTTTCAGCAACGCTTCGAGCCAGGGCATAGTGTTCCGGGTTTTCCTTCTGGCAAAAATACGGCGTCTCGAAAAGCTCCTGCAGGAGAATGATCTGTGCGCCTTTTGCGGCTGCGGCCAGAACAAGCTGTGTAGCTTTCGCAAGATTTGCAGAAATGTCTCCGGAACAGGACATCTGCGTGGCAGCGACGGTTACTTTTCTCATTTTATACACGATCCTTTCGCGGACGAAATCGGCAGGGCAGGGACTTGCTGTGTAATGCAGTGAATGTTCCCGCCGCCGCGGATAATATCCCGTGTCATAACCTGAACGACTTCCCGATCCGGAAAATAGGAAGAAAGCTGCGCTTTTGCCTGTGCGTCATACGCAGACAGATCGCCGCCGAACCCGGGCATAATAATGCCGCGGTTCACGAAGACAAAATTGACATAACTCAGAGTGAGCGGCTGACCGTCCTCCAATGTGAGAGGCGGCTGAACAATGTCGCGGATGGTGAATCCGGCATCCCGAACCGTCTGTCGTGCGGCCTGTATCCGTTCATAGTTCCTGTCGGCCGGATCGTCTGTATAAGGGAGAAGAACGGTGTCTTCATCGAGGAAACAGGCAATGTTATCGACATGCCCGTCGGTTTCATCTCCGGCCAGACCGAAAGGAAGATATACCACACGGGATACGCCCAGCATAGTACAAAGATAAGAAGACAGTTTTTCCCTGCTCCATTTCGGATTGCGGTTGATGTTCAGAAGGCATTCCGCCGTTGTAAGCAGTGTATCCCGTCCGTTCGTATGAATGGACCCGCCCTCCAGAACGATGGATGCAATGTATTCCGGGATGCCCAGATTTGAGCACATGAAAGATGCGACTTGTGCGTCGAGAGACTGATTGGGATATTTGCCGCCCCATGCATTGAATCGCCAGTGAATGCCCTGCAGGGATGCACCCTCCTCGCGGACAACGACGGTACATCCGTTATCACGCACCCAGCAGTCGTCGTGCGGGATCGTCAGAATATCCACGGAAGAACCGCAGAGAGCGCCTGCCTCAGCCTCTTCGCCGGGATTGACGATCATCGTTACCGGCTCAAAGCGTGCGATGGCACGTGCCACCGCGGCGAAAGCCTCGCGGGCTAACCCGATGTTTGCGAGCCATACGTCATCCGGGACGGGCCATTCCATGAACATGCGCTGATGCTCAGCCCATTCCGGCGGCATTTTCAAGTTCATTTCTCATCCTCCGACAGAAATAAAAAGGGCCGGCTTCCGCGTTCGGAAAGCTGACCGTACGATGTGTAAAATCACAGTACGGTTTTCGGGCTGGAATGTCAAGAGGGCGAGGTCCGACCGAATGATTTCACAAAAATTCCAGGGCAAAATCTCTATCCGTTCCAGATATTCCGCGAATGCATATTCGAGCCGCCGGACTTTCCCCTGGTCCCGGATTTGTCATGCAAACTGATTCGGAACGAAGTATTTTTTCCCCGTTTCCGGGTGCAGAATTACGGAGAATTCCATGCCGTAAACGGAGCGCAGATTGTCGAGCGTCAGCGTATCCCCGGTAGGACCCTCGGCGAAAATCCGGCCGTCCTTCATCAGGATCAGCCGGTCGCAGTAGGCAGACGCCAGATTGACATCATGCAGTACCGAGATAATCGTCCGGCCGCGTGTTTTGTTCAGCATCTTCAGCGTGTCCATAATACCGAGCTGGTGACGGATATCCAGATTCGAGATCGGCTCATCAAGAATCAGCCACGGGGTATCCTGGGCAATCGCACGGGCTGCGATAACTCTCTGGGCTTCGCCGCCGCTGAGGAGCGTGAACTCCTGATCTTTCAGATACGCGCAGTCGGTCAGATCCATCGCATATTGCACCGCATCGCGGTCGGTTTCACTTGTCCCGCCGAAGCGGTTCTGGTAGGGCGTCCGTCCCATCATGACAATGTCATATACGGAGAAAGGAACCTCAATTTGCGTGTTCTGCGGCACAAAGGCAATTTCCCGTGCCAAATCCACACGCCGGTATTCTTCGATGTTTTTCCCGTCCAGCGTGACGGTTCCCTGCTGAACATCCAGAAAACGGAGGATATGCCGGATCAGAGAGGTTTTACCCGACCCGTTCGGGCCGATAATGCCGTAAAAGAACCCGTTTTCAAAAGAACATGTCACCTGATCCAGAATCGGCGCGCGGGTTTTTTCCGGAGTCCAGGAAAGATTATGAATGCGGAGTGTCCGGTCGTCCGCGGATTCATGCGGACGGTCGCGGTTTGCAGTAACGCCCATCATCGCACCAGCTTTTTTTTACTGCGCTGCAGCAGAAAGATAAAGAACGGAGCGCCGAAAACAGATGTGATGACGCCGACGGGGATCTCGGATGGAGCCGCCAGCGTTCTCGCCAGCGTATCGCACAGAATCATGAAGATTGCACCGGCAAAACAGGACAGGGGAAGGAGTCGCTCATGTTTCGGACCGCTGATGATTCGCGTGCAGTGCGGAATGATGAGGCCGACGAATCCGATAATGCCGCTTACGGATACGCATGCGGCGACCAGAAGAGAAGCCAGAACAATCAGGACCTTTTTGACACGGGAGGTGTCGATGCCAAGACTCTCCGCCGTCTCGTCACCGGTAGCAATCACGTTCAGCTTGCGGGCATACAGCATTAATCCGGCGGTTGCGGCGACGACGAAGAACAGCAGAAAAAGGACGCGCGTTTTCGAGGCGGAGGAAAAGCTGCCGAGCGTCCACATATAGACCTTATCGATCTGGTCCCTGTTCAGTGTCATCAAGAGAGAAATGAGTGCGGAAAACATCGCGCTGACGGCAATGCCGGTCAGGAGGATATTCATTACGGGAAGCTTGCTGCCGATGGATGAAATCCGGTAAACCAGAAATGCCGTCACGACAGCTCCTGCAAAAGCGGCCGCACAAATCCCGCTGAGTCCGAGAAAATGAAAGCTGACTCCGCTGATAATCGCGATCGTCGCACCGACAGCGGCGCCTGATGAGATTCCGAGAATATGCGGATCCGCCAGCGAATTCCGGAAAAGCCCCTGAAAAGTGGCTCCGACGACGGACAGTCCGCAGCCGACCAGACCCGCGAGAAGAATCCGCGGCATGCGGACCTGCCATACGATTTTGGTATACACGTCCGCAATGCCGTCGGTGCTGACAATGGAATGAAGACCCGGAATCCCGGACCCGATAATGCGCAGGCTGTCAAAGAAGCTCAGATGAGCAGATCCGAGCGAAGCTGCGCCGACAATGCATAAGAACAATGCCGGTGCGAGCCACGCGATGTGAAAGAGAATCGATCTTTCCCTTTTCATATGTGTATCCTTTATGAGGCGGCAAAAGCTTCCGGGTGGAAAATCTGTGCCAGAGCCCGGATGCCGTCCGCATTCCGATATCCCTGACGTTCAACCAGATTCCGGTCAATCTCATATACTTTGCCGTTCTTTACGGCAGTCAGATCCTTATAGTTATCGGTTGCGATGAAGTCGGCTTTCATTCCGGCCGGCAGGACGATGATGTCCGGATCCGCCTCAATCAGGCTCTCCAGAGAATACGACCATCCGGAGACATCCTGCGCGATGTTTTTGCCGCCGGCCAGTGTAAGCAAAGTTCCGATATAAGTATCTCCGCCGGAAGTATAATCACCGTATTCACCGTAACCGAGCACATAATATACGGTGGGAGCGGCAAGACCGGCAATTTTTGCGGTGGTATCTGCGATAGATGACTGCATCGCGGCGGATACGGATGCGGCCGCATCCTGCGCGTCCATAATTGCCCCCAGAGTCTCAAGCGTTCCGTATACTCCGGTGACGTCGTATTCATTATGAAGAATGAGGACCTTGATGCCGAGCTCCGTCAGCTTGTTATAGGAATCTTCCGTAAAAATGGACGATGCAATGACTAGATCGGGCGAAAGACTTACGATCGTCTCGACATTCGGTGCATCAATCGCTCCGACCGATGGAATGGACAGCGCGGCCTCCGGAAAATCGCAGAAATCGGTCCGTCCGACAATCCTGTCACCGACACCGAGTGCGAACAGATTCTCCGTAATACTCGGTCCCACGGAAACTACTCTCTGCGGAGCGGCATCCAGCGTCACTTCGTTGCCGAACGAATCCGTAATCGTCATCGGGTACACGGATGCCCGGGATTCTGCAGCAGAGGAGACGGCAGTGGATGTTCCTGAGGATTCTGTAGAAGATGCGGATGTGACGGATGCCGGATCGGTCGTGTTCCCGGCGGAAGATGCCGCCTGACCGCAGCCTGCCAACGAAAGGATCATGACAGCTGCACACAGCAAAGCCGTCGTCTTGGAGAAAAGTCTCATTTCTGACTCCCTTTTATTCCGTCTCCCCTCCGGAGAGGAACAAAAAATAAACTCACGGGCAGGTTTACTGACTTATGGTCCATTTACTCGCTGCTGTCTTCTCAAATCCATAAGATTCCATCGGGCCGATAATAATTTTCCGGCATTTGTCCGACTTGGTCCGGTCGATTCAATGACATATTTTCTGCAGTTTTCATCCCAAAAACAGGAGCGGGGGCTGCTGCGGATTCGTACCGCATTCCCTTTTACCTTCTGTTACGAAGCACCACGTGGCTGATTGAAAATTATAGTCTATGTAGACGCAGGATGCAAGAAAACAGGCCGGACTGCACGTTTCTCTTAACGGAATCTTAACACCCCCCGATGGTTTCTTAACACTATATGCGACAAAACCATGATAAAACATGAGTATGACAACAATGTAAGGAGATGAATTAATTATGGGTGGTGTACTGGTTTGTTCCGGTGTCATTGCAATGGCGCTATTCGTGTATCTGTTCTATGTTTTATTCAGAGGTGAGAAATTATGAATTATGAAGTGCTGCAGGATGTCGTGTTTTTAGTTATCTTAATTGGACTTTCCGTACCCCTTGGATTATACATAAACAAGGTGATGACGGGGCAGAAGGTTTTTTTGTCGCGTATTCTTGTGCCTGTTGAAAAAAGGTTTTACAAATTAATGGGTGTCGGAGAAAATACGGAAATGAGAGCCAGGGAATATGCGGTTGCCGTTCTGGTTTTCAGTTTTTTTAGTTTTCTGGCGGTTTTTCTGGTGCAGTTGCTGCAGGGCATTTTGCCGCTGAACCCGGAAGGCTTTAGCGGTGTCAAATGGGACCTGGCATTTAATACAGCTGCAAGTTTTGCTTCAAATACAAACTGGCAGGCGTATTCGGGGGAGACATCACTATCCTATTTTACACAGATGACTGCCCTTACCGTCCAGAATTTCTTGTCTGCTGCAGTCGGTGTGGCTGTTCTGTTTGCACTGATCCGCGGTTTTATTCTGAAAAAGGAAAAGACTATCGGCAATTTCTGGCATGACCTTACCAGAGTCACCCTGTATGTTTTATTACCGTTGTCCCTGATACTGGCTGTTATTCTGGTTTCTCAGGGTGTGGTACAGACTTTCGGTTCCTATAAAGAGGTAACTACACTTCAGGATGGAATTAAACAGGTAATCGCTTTAGGACCGGCAGCAAGCCAGATTGCGATTAAGCAGCTCGGTACCAACGGGGGCGGTTTCTTCGGAGTCAATTCGGCCTTCCCGCTTGAAAATCCGACAATGCTTTCGAATTTTTTGCAGGTCCTGTCGATTCTATTGATACCGGCGGCTCT
>JADGQQ010000111.1 GCA_017881645.1 Clostridia bacterium | reverse complement strand
GACGCCGAGCTGATCGGCCATGGTCGGGAGCGCCACGTTGACAATGCTGCTGTCGAGCGTGCTCATGAATATGACGATATTGATAAGGATCAGGATGATCCATCTGCGCTTATGCGTGCGGTCGGAAACGGATAAGGATTCGCTCATAATTGTTTTCCCTTTATATCTGATGCTGAAGTCAATTACACATTGCGCTTTGTTGAAGAAACATGCCTTCAAAGGAGAATACCTTCTGAATCATGAGGTTGTCAAATTGTTCGTAAGAAAAACACAAAATACTGACGATTTGAACAAAAACGTCACAAACATTCAAACGAATTTCATTGTTATGATCAAAAATATGACATATAATGTTTACAAAGTGTTAATAAATAGTTTTTCTTATGGGGGAAAACAAATATGACAAAGACTGTTGATTTATCTGACATACAACATCAGGTCTCAGGATTGGGCAGGGGGATGCTCGTTACTGACCCGCAGGATACGCCGGTTCGGCTTGGATATGTGAGAGCAAGCGATATCACAATGCAAGGCGAATTTGACTGTCTCTCGATTTTAGATCGTCTTGGAATGGAACCTATTCCGGAAGGTAAGGGGCATCTTTATTTCGGTGATGTCTGCGGCATTCATTTTAATGTGCGTATGGAACTGGTGTAAAGTCGGAAGTAACATGCGGCCTGCCGATCGGCTGCTTTTCGTGATTCTTTCATCCATTGTTTAACTTATGTTTTGAAGGCGAATGTACGGGCCCTGCAAAGAGGGTATCTGAGGTTCGCCTTTTTTCTGTCTGGTTTTTATCACGAAACATTTCATCAAATCATGCGTGTAATATATATAACCTAAATAAGGCGGCGTATGAACAATGTTTGATCTGAAAAAACAGATAGCAAAAAGCGTGTTTTAAAACCAAGCGTGTTAGTGTGCGCAAAAACGAATGCCGCAAGAGAAATGACTCTAAATCTGTGATAAGATATCCCTTGACTGGATCGATATCACAGCAGAATTTGGAGACGGATTTCACGGGGGTGCGTCCTCATGAAGAACATAATTAAGCTCATTGGCATCGTTTTGACGATTTCTATGCTGACAGCCTGTCAGGGCCATACGGGGGAGACCGGGACACGGGACACCTCGGAATTTGCAACAGCGGAAACGACGGTCGCCGAGGAAAGTACGAGTCATTTACAGGAAACTGCCGAGGCGACGACGGCGGAGAGCGAGAGCCCGACCCCCTCATGCGCGGACCTGAGCGGACTTGCGAAGAGTTATACAGAGCTGCCGGATTATGAGAAGGGCGAGGATACCTGGCGCCCGCTGGACCTTCGGCAGAAAGACCTCTCCGCAGTGGATCTGAGCGGTGATCTGGATCGGCTGCTGCATGCGGAGTTCGATATGGGGACGATCTGGCCGGATACCCTGACGGAAGGCTTTGACCCGCAGACGGTCATGACGATCGCCCGCACACCGGGTCTGGACATCGCCTCGCTCCATGCGGAAGGAATCACCGGGGCAGGCGTCGGGATTGCGATTATTGACACGCCGCTTCTGGTGGAACACAGCGAATATAAGGACAGGATCAAATATTATGAGGAATTGAGCCTCGACAAATATGGCTCGTATCAGGCAGATATGCACGGCGCCTTCATGACCAGCATCGCCGTTGGCAAAGACTGCGGCATCGCAAGTGGTGCGGATGTCTATTTCATTAGCGCCAATGTCTGGAACGAGGACAATAGCAACCTATCCTGGCTTACCTACGCCAAGGCCGTGGATCGGGTGATTGAACTGAATGCATCGCTTTCCGATGCAGATAAGATTCGGGTTATTTCCATATCGGCCGCATGGCAGCCGGGAGATGCCGGTTACGAGGAGCTGGAGGCATCGATCAAACGCGCGACGGATGCAGGAATTTTCGTCGTGACCTGTAATACCTTTATCGACTCGGGGTATACTTTCTGTTTTCAGGGACTGGACAGAAGCCCGATGGACGATAAGGATGCCGCAGAATCCTATAGCGTCGTGGACTGGACGCAATGGCTGTCGATGCAGCGGGAGGGCTTTGCGTCATACTACTCTGAGGAGTTTGCAGCCCACACACCTGAGGAGATTCTGCTGGTCCCGATGGATTCTCTGCTGTCTGCCGAACCGACCGGTCCGGATGACTATATTTTCAACAGAGTTGGCGGATGGAGTGCTGCCGAACCTTTTATCGCAGGCCTGTATGCGCTTGCATGTCAGGTCCGGCCGGATATGACGCCGGAGGTATTCTGGGAGGCCGCGCTTTCAACCGGCGATTCGAAAAAAATTGATATCGACGGAAATCAATATAACGGCAAGATGGTGGATCCGGTCGCCCTGATCGACAGCCTGGCCTGAAATGGCCCGTCCGCCGGTGGAACGTCGTCAGCATTTCCAGTCGATTTTCGCCGGGCTTGGCTCATTCTCCACGGCAACGGAACGCAGGGCGGCTTCCATACGTCCGCACTCTTCGGCAGCGCATTGACCTATAGTTCTCGCCGCCGCCTGTGCAACAGGATTTCAGTATATATGAATTCATTTAAAGTGAATAAAGAGTATAGCGAATAAAGAGTATCCGATACATCAGGAGGAAATTTTCGTGATTGAGAAGCATTACAAAGTTACGGGGATGACATGCTCCGCCTGCTCGGCGGCTGTGCAGAGGACCGGAGCGGGACTGGACGGAGTCGAGTCATGTGAGGTCAATATCGCGACCGAAATCATGACCATTCGATATGACGAGTCAAAGCAGAATTTTGCCAAACTGCAGGCGGCGATCGCCGATGCAGGGTATGGGCTGGTGGATCCGGATGCGGTGAAATCTCCGGATGCGGAGGATGCGGTAGCCCGTGAAGTGCGCACGGTTCGCGCACGCCTTCGCCTGGCTGTAATCTTCTCGATCCCGATCTTCTATATTGCCATGGCGCATATGCTGCCGATGCTGCATCTTCCGATTCCGTCTTTCATGAGGATGGATACGCATCCGGTTGTATTTGCTCTTGTGCAGATGCTTCTCTGTATTCCTGTACTTGCGGCCGGCAGCCGGTTTTACACACGTGGGATTCGAGCGCTCATTCACTGGTCCCCCAATATGGATACTCTGGTTGCGGTCGGTACGGCAAGCGCTTTTCTATACGGCGTATATGCCTTTGTTCTGATTGTCCGCGGTGATATGAAAATGGCTGAGAATTTGTATTTCGAATCGGCCGCGATTGTTGTCACGCTCGTCATGCTGGGTAAATATTTTGAAGCCCGAAGTAAAGGCAGGACATCGGAAGCGATCAAGAAGCTGATGGATCTGCAGCCGAAAACGGCATTCGTGATTCGGGACGGTGTTGAGATTGAAGTTCCGTTCGAAGAGCTGGTCGTTGACGATCTTGTCCGCGTTCGTCCAGGCACGTCGATTCCGTCGGACGGAGTGGTTGTGGAAGGGTTTTCTTCCGTGAATGAATCGCTTCTGACGGGCGAGAGCCTGCCGGTCGACAAATTTACCGGCAGCGAGGTGATCGGCGGCAGTATCAACCAGGAGGGACTGCTGACGATTCGTATCACCCGCACCGGCGAGGACACCGCATTGTCGCAGATCATACAGCTGGTTATGGACGCGCAGGGCAGGCAAGCTCCGATTGCACGTCTGGCGGATCAGATATCACGCTATTTTGTGCCTTCCGTAATGGGGATTGCCCTGTTGGCGGCACTGGCCTGGGCATTGGCAGGGAAAGACTTCGCGTTCGTCCTGAATATTTTCGTGTGTGTTCTGGTGATCTCCTGCCCCTGCGCTCTCGGGCTTGCAACGCCTACCGCCATCATGGTCGCCACCGGCAAAGGTGCGGAACTCGGAATTCTTATCAAGGGCGGCGAGGCCCTCGAAATCACGCACAAAATCACGGTTGTCGTTCTTGATAAGACCGGCACGATTACGGAGGGCCGCCCGATCCTGACAGATATTCGGCTTTTCGAGACCGGACATACCGAAGATGAAGTGCTGTATCTTTGCGCTTCCGCAGAAAAAGGATCGGAACACCCGATTGCGCGTGCGATTGTAGACAAAGCAGCGCAGAACTCCATTTCACTCTCGGACCCGACCGAATTCACGGCCCTGCCCGGCAGGGGCATCCGCGCACAAATTGACGGTCACCTTGTTTTCATCGGAACAAAGAAATGGATGGACGAGGAGAAGATTGCTTCGGATGCTTCGGATCTGTCGGCACTTGCCTTTTCTGCGACCGGGAAATCTCTGCTGTACGTGGCGTCGGACGGCGTTTTGCTGGCAGTCATTGCTGTTGCCGATACGGTGAAGGCATCAAGCCGTGAAGCCGTCGAACAGCTGCATGCACTTGGCATCCGGACCGTCATGCTGACCGGTGACAACCGGCTTACCGCACTGGCGATCGCCGCAGAAGCCGGGATTACGGAAGTGCTCGCCGACGTTCTCCCGCAGGATAAGGCGAAGGAAATCGAAGAGATGAAATCCAGAGGAGAGAAAGTTGCGATGGTCGGTGACGGCATCAACGACGCGCCGGCGCTTGTTGCGGCGGATGTCGGCATCGCGATCGGTACCGGAACGGATATCGCAGTCGAGTCCGCAGACATTGTACTGATACGCGGTGATCTGCGCGGCGTGTCCGCCGCAATTTCTTTGAGCCGGGCAACCATCCGCAATATACGGCAGAATCTGTTCTGGGCATTTGTGTATAATCTGGCAGGCATCCCGATTGCAGCCGGTTTGCTGTATGTATTCGACGGACCCTTGCTGAGCCCGATTTTTGCAGGGGCAGCGATGGCGATGAGTTCTGTTTCCGTGGTAACGAACGCGCTAAGGCTCAAACGTTTCCGTTGACGACTCCCTGCACGGCACATAGAATGATAGATACAGCACGCATGTCATTGTGAAGACTCTGAAAAGATGAAAAGTCCTACACATGCTGTCCCAAAGAAGGAGTACTTTTGTATGAAGATTGTAACTTTATTGCAGGATCGGGCCAAATCCATTTCGCGTGCGGTCATTCGTTTTCCTGTCGTCATCGCGTTTCTTGTTACGATCGCAGTTCTGACGAGCCTGCAAATTGAAGTTTACACGCGTAATTTTGCCAAAGAATTTTTGCCGCTCATTGTCGGCATTTTTTTGTCGGGGGCTGTGCAGATTGCATGCGAAAAGATGAAGAAGCCGTTATCGGTCTTTCTCATCTCACAGGGAGCGGTACTTGCCGTCACAGCTGCAGCATATTTTTTGCGGATCTTCTATCTGCACGACGCGGGTCTGGTCGACGGACTTCGTGTAATCCTATTGTCTTTTGCTCTTCTGACGTCGGCCCTATGGCTTCCGTCCATACGTTGGAAAGCGAATTTTAACGATGTCTTCATGAGCCTCTTCAAGGCGTGTTTTACGGCCGGCTTCTTTTCAGCCGTCATTTGGGGCGGTATCTCACTGATTCTTCTCGCTGTAGACAGTCTGCAGTTGCTCAAGCTGCCGATGAATTTACTGGCGCATATATCCGTATGGATATGGATCCTGTTGGCACCTCTTCTTGTTTTGTCGCTGACGCCGCTGTTTGATGGATCGGAAGAAGAAAAATTGCATGCGGAGAAGCAGTCGAAGTGCCCGCCCTTTCTGCGCATTCTCCTTTCTTTTGTGCTGATTCCCCTGGCGGCGCTCTTTACGCTGGTTCTGCTTGCATACATGGCGAAGACGCTGGTAAACGGGGATTCGAAAGCGTTGATGGAACCGTTTATCCTGTTCTATTCGATTGTTGTTATCCTTCTTTATGTGCTTGCAAGTGAGATCGACAACAAAATGTCATCCTTTTACCGGTTTGTTTTTCCGAAGATTATGGTTGGGTTGGCGTTCTATCAGCTGATTGTCTCCAGTATGAAAATTCCGGGCGAAGGTGTCACCTACGGACGTTATTTCGTACTGCTTTTCTGCATATTTTCAGTCGTCATCGGTGTTCTTATGAGCATTTTCCCGGTAAAAAGGAATCACATCCTTGCATTCGTACTGACAGCATTCGCGATCACGGCCATTTTGCCTCCCGTTGACTTTTATTCGATCAGCGCCGGAAGCCAGGTTCGGATTCTGGATCAGGTTCTGGAAAAGAACAACATGATCGTGAACGGCGTCATTGTCCCGAACTCATCGATTTCCGAAAAGGATCAGGGGACGATCTCCGGAACCGTTCAGAATCTGAGCGATATGGACGCGATGGACAAAATCTCACAGCTCCCCGGGAATTTCAAAATCTACGATGATTTCCAGAAAACCTTTGGATTTCCGATCTATTATACGCCGGAGGTAAATCCGGAAAGTACCTATGCCTATTATTCGCTGGATACTTCTTTGCCGATTGACATTCAATCGTATGACTCGTTCTTCTTGATGAGTGCGAATTCGGCAACAGATACACAATCGGCCACAATTACTGCACCTGACGGAAAAACATATAGCT
Organism: Clostridia bacterium; assembly: GCA_017881645.1. GTDB lineage: Bacteria > Bacillota > Clostridia > Saccharofermentanales > Saccharofermentanaceae > Firm-13. The sequence continues at coordinate 497 of JADGQQ010000111.1, read as the reverse complement.
GCAAAGTGATTTCGAGCGGCAGTCAATTGAATCTCCAGATACTGGATGCATCGAAACAAGTTGTCCTAACCACAACATTGAAGGACAAAATTGATGCTCTATCGGTATTTGACCCTAGCTCAACGAACGGGAACACGCTGACTCCTGATCAGATGAGTTTTGTTGTGGAACAAAACGGCCTGTCCATGCGAGTGATTTTCCAGAATGCAGACAAAAGTTCATACGGTTCTAATCAGGACTACTTTGCGAGCATGTATATTCTGGTTCGTTTTCCGTAAAGTCGGAAACAGTGGCTGATCGAAAGCAATCATTAGGTCTGCAAAAAAATACGGGTTTGGAAATACAAAACTCTCCGTTGACATTGTCGAAATCTCGATGTATAGTAAACCTATCGTTTTGGTAGGAATAAGAAATCCAAAGAAATGCTTACGGGCTCTTCATGGCTGAGGAGGAACGTCCGGCAAACAATCAGAATCACTGCCGCATAGATTCGGCAG
>JADGQQ010000110.1 GCA_017881645.1 Clostridia bacterium | reverse complement strand
TCCGCGTCATATCTTTGTCAACAGGTCAATTTATACTGTTTTTATTAATTCTTTTCGAAGTAAATATTCCATTTTTTTGATCCACTTTTCTACATACTGTTCCATAAACAACTATGAATTATTCAACATTCTTTGCCCGAAGACTTTTCTTTATGTGTTTTGTATGGAAAAACGGCCCGAACCGCATATCCGGTGACAGGTCATGGTTCGTTCTGTTCGTTCTGAAACGGCTTGCAGCGCGTGCTTATATAGTTATCCGCCTGGTTCTGTGATACAATATCCGATACATTCTGTATTACTTTAAAGGGGGCATTCCCATGCGTGCATCTGTTTTTCCAGAGATAGCCATCATGGCACCGGAAATCCTTATCCCTCGAAAGGACATAGATGTAAGCAGATGGGCCGTCATTGCGTGCGACCAATTTACATCTGAACCATCCTACTGGAGCCGGGTCGAGACGCTTACAGCCGGTGTGCCGTCTGCCTCGCACATGATTCTTCCCGAAGTATATCTGGACGCGCTCTCTTCCGATCAGCTCGACCGTAAGATATCGGACATTAATGAATCCATTTCGATGTATCTTTCTGACGGGACCCTCGCCGGACTTCCGAGCGGATTTATTCTTCTTGACCGCTCAACCGAATTTCATGCTTCCCGTAAAGGCCTCATTCTGGCCGTTGACCTGGATCAGTACGATTTTACTCCCGGCACGGCTCTGCGGATCCGCGCAACGGAAGGTACCGTGCTTTCGCGCATACCGCCGCGTGTACGGATCCGTCGTGACGCCGAAGTGGAAATCCCGCATATTATGGTTTTGATTGATGATCCGGACCGCACGGTAATTGAGCCGGCATTTGCATCCCTGCAATCTGCGGGGGACGCGCCGGTTTATGATTTTGACCTTATGCAGAACGGCGGTCATCTGACAGGATATTTTGCCGGTGCTGATACTCCCGAAGCCGAAAAGATAGTCGGCGCTCTGACTTCACTTCTTCATACCTCGGCCGACGGCTTTCTTTTTGCTGTCGGAGACGGGAATCACTCTCTGGCAACCGCGAAGGCACATTGGGATTCCATCTCACATACATTGACTGACGATGAGAAATCCATTCATCCCGCACGTTTTGCTTTAGTTGAGGTTGTAAATATCCACGATGAAGGTCTCGATTTCGAACCGATTCACAGAGTTGCTTTCGGATTGTCCGTTGAAGATTTCTACGCTTCTGCCGGGACATATTGGGCCGGGCAGGGTTTTCATTTCTTTTCCGAAACAGATTGGGCTGAACAGTCTTCGGCATTTGAAGGTTCCGTGCAGATTATACCGGTCCTTCAGGGGGAACAGACTTTCTATATGATATTGACCGCACCCCGCCATTCGCTGGCCGTCGGCTCTCTGCAGAATGCGCTGGATCATCTGCTTTCCAGCCGGCCGGACGTTCGTCTGGATTATATTCACGGAGAGACTGCGGTTCGTGCGCTTTCCACGGAAGAGAACCTTGGCTTTCTTCTTCCCTCTATTTCGAAAAACAGTTTTTTTGAGACGATTTCTGCGGAGGGTGTTTTTCCGAGGAAGACTTTTTCCATGGGAGAAGCCAGCGAAAAGCGTTATTATATGGAATCCAAACGGATTTCAACAAAGGAGTGAACATGTCCGATCCGCGGCCTTCCATCTGTGTTGTCGGTGCCGGAATTTCCGGGCTTGTCTGCGCTTGGGAACTCTCGCGCAAAGGATTCGCAGTGCAGGTTGTCGAACAGCATTCCACGGCTGGCGGTATGCTGGCATCCATGCGTATCGGGCATGAATATCTTGAACTTCTTCCGCACCACATTCGCAAGAGCGACCGCAACCTGATCTCGCTTCTCAAGGAACTTGGTCTTCAGGATGATTTAGCCTGGTTCGATTCCTTGTGGTACGGACGCGTCGGCCGGAAAAAGCTCGGGTATCTTGAGAGAGGTTTCCATTCGCTGATCAGTGCCCTGTCGCAGGAGATTACCGATTCCGGAGGCCTGATTCATTACGGCTACACTGTTATGGATATCTCGCAGACAGACCCGGCCGATATCTCCTCTCCGCAGGGCGGTTCATCAGGCGTGTCAGCCGGGGCATCTTCCTTTTCGAACAGCACCGGCACAGATATGCCTTATCCGAGATATCAGATTGCGTGTGTTCTGGCAGACTGTACAACGGTGGTTATCGAGACGGATACGGTCCTTTTCACAGCATCGTGCCGTAACTTTGCCCATATTACACACAATCTTTTGATCCCGACCGATTATCGGGACGCACTGATGGACGTGACCTACAAGGCGAATATGTGCCTTCTTCTGCTTATGAAGACACAGTTCACCGGGTGCTTTTCGCGCCCGATTTCCTTTGAATCGCCTTTTCAGCGCATGATTGAGCACACAAACCTGGTCGGTGCGCGCCGGTACGGAGGCCATGTCCTGTACCTGTCCGGTTCTTTTGTCACATCACACCCGTTATGGACACAGTCGGATGCAGAAGTCTTTCAGGCCTTTTTCAAAAATCTGCAGCTTGTAAATCCAACCATTGTCCGAAGCGATATTCTCAACTGGCGTCTCACAAGAAACCGGTATGCCACACCGACTACCCGACCGGGGAATCAGTTGCTTGCGCCTCTTCCCGGACTGTATGTCAACAGTCTGGCGATGGTCGATGACGGCGGTGAAGACGGTTCGGAATACCGCATGGACCCGTGTGTGGCTCTGGCAAGGCAGACAGCACGTCAGATTGAACAGGAATACATGTCGGCTCCGCAGAAGATTTCCGGTTCCGCTGCAATTGACCGCATATTCTGAGTATGGAGTGTTCCTGGAAATCAGATATAATAATGCTGTGCTTTTGATAATGAATTTATGCACAAACTTGTCCACGGAGGAATTCCAATGACAAATGAAACGCGTACAAAGACGTCTCCACGGGCAGCCGGACGCACTTCGCAAGTTCGAACCGGAACCGTATCGGGCCGCCTCGCCCCCGAGAAAATTCAGCCTCTTCATTTGTTGTGGTTTCTCATTCCTCCGACGTTTGCTATCCTGCTCTCTTTTCTTCTCAAACAGGATCAGGGATCGTTTTTGTCATGGTGGTTTACTCTGCTGACATTCGGCATCGCTTCGTTTCCGCTTACCTGCCGGCTCTTCTCCAATTTTTGCGGAAAATGCTACGGGTTTTCGAAAGCCATCGGTATTTTGTCGGCTTCCTTTGTTTTGTGGACTTTGTGCTATCTGGGCGTGATCGGATTCACGCGTTTATGGATCAGTATTTTCCTTGCTCTTCTGGCAGCAGTCAGCTGGGGACTCCCATCGACGAGAAAAGCTGCGGTTTCCGCTCTTTCATCCGATGCGGATATCCGGGAGATAGCTTTTCAGGAGACATTTTTCGTATGTGCACTCTTGATTATGTGTGCGCTGAAGGGCATTCGCCCCGAAATTAACGGCGAAGAGAAATTCATGGACTTTGCGTTTCTCAACTCGCTGGTCCGTACGGACACTCTTCCGGCACCGGATCCGTGGCTGGCCGGGTACAGTATTAACTATTACTATTATGGACAGTATATATATGCATTTATTACGAAGATTACCGGAATAACTACCGGAGTTGCCTATAACCTTTCCATGTGTACCACATTTGCGTTTTCTTTTACCATGGCATATACACTCGGTTCCATGTTTTTTGACAGCCTGATCCGGAAAGGAATGCAGGCTCCCCGGGCTTTTCGGGTCGGATGCGGTATTCTGAGTGCATTCGCTGTTTCAGTATTCGGAAATTCCCATGCTTTCTTCTATGATGAAAACAGTATCGGAAATTCATTCCTGAAATTTCTCAGGGCGCACGGAGTCGAGGTCGGCAGAATTGATAATTTCTTTTATCCGGATTCCACACGATTTATCGGGCACAACCCGGATACGCTGATTCTGGATAAAGCGACCAACGCAGTAATTAAACTGGGCGATTATACCATTCACGAATTCCCGTATTATTCCTATCTGCTGGGCGATCTGCATGCGCACGTTGTCGGATTATTGATCGTAATGCTGATCATCGGCGTTTTGTTTTCTCTTCACGACAAAGCGCGGCCGCCGGCCGGAGAGGAATTACAGGTCCGCTCCTTTCCGGTTTTTTCTGAAATGAATATGCTTCCCAGGCGTTTCCTGTATGAAATAAAACATCTCCTCCAACCGGAAGTTGTCATCGTAGGCGTTCTTCTGGGAATTGCCACGATGTGCAATTACTGGGACTTCCTGATCTATTTCATCGCAGGCAGCATGGTGCTTCTCATCTGCAACATCATTACATCCCATCATTTTGCATCACTGGCCGGAGTCCCTTTCTTTCTATTTGAAGTCTTCCTGATTCTTTCCGTTTACTTGAAATACTCAAAAAGCGCATATGCACTTGTCTTTATGGAGGCGGCTGTATTTGCCGTCTGTCTGATCGGGGTTACGTTTCTTCCGAATGCGCTGACTCGAACCGGTGCCGGCATGTCTTTCCTGTTCGCCAGCGCAAGTCTTTGCTCCCTCACCTTCAATTCACACTTTGATATGATAGCCAATTCCCTTGCGAAAGCCGTGGATCGTTCGCCTGTGTATCAATTTCTGATCCTATGGGGCGTCCATCTTTTCTTTGCGGTTCTTTTGCTCTTTATTACCATTTTTTCCCGAAAAGAATTTTTCAATCGCGGGAAACCCCAATTGAAGTTCGAAAAAATGCCGCGGGGTAATTTCAAGAAAAGTGCTTCGGAAGATAACTCGTCTATGGAACCTCATCTTCCGGCGAATCGAATCGCCAGGTTTTTCGCGACCCGCTGGCCTTCGGATATTTTCATGTCCGGAATTGCGGTCGTGTCTTTCCTGCTTCTGGCGGCTCCCGAAATCTTCTATGTGCGCGACATATACGGCGGAAGCTACAAACGAGCCAATACCATGTTCAAATTCGCATTTGAAGCGTTCGTTCTCTTGTCACTTGTCATGGCTTATACCTTCTTCCGCTTTTTGGTTATACGGAGAAAAACATCTCTGCGATCTGCTGCAGTCATTTTTACTGCAATTATTCTGTCCCTGCTGCTCTGTATTCCGATGCACTATCCCTCTGCGTCAACCAAGCAGAGATACGGCACTCTGGATATAAAATTCTATAAGGGGTTGGACGGAACCACGGATCTTGCAACCAGAGACAGTCCGCAGATTGCGCTGGCCGGAGCCGATCTTGCAGAATATGCGGCAGGCATACATTGGCTGAATGCTAACGTCAAGGGAAATCCGGTCATCTGCGAAGTCAACGGATACAGCTATACGGACAACAACGTCGTCTCTGCATACACCGGTCTGCCTACGATTCTGGGCTGGCAGACACATGAGTGGCTCTGGCACTTCCAGGGAATTGTCGACAAAACCGGAAATCTGGTATCAGATCCGAAAAAACCCGACGTCTGGGCGGACATAATGACTCCCAGACAAAACGACATTAAAAACATATATACAAGCAACGACGAGTCCGCGGTCCGTTGGCTGCTTCAAAAATATAATGTCACCTATCTCATTGTCGGCAATCTGGAGCGCACGCAGTTCCCGGATATCAACGACACGTTCATGCAAAGTCTCGGTACGGTTGTATTTCAGGAGGGGACGTTCTACATAATAAAAGTGCAGTAGTATCCGGTTTTCGCTATCTCCGGAGTACATCCGTCGAATGGCGCGAATAACCGGACACTCCCGCACTTCCTCAGGCGCGCTGCGCCATTGTATTTACCCCACTTTCGCTATCTCCGGAGTACATCCGTCGAATGGCGTGAATAACCGGACACTCCCGCACTTACGAGGTGCTATTCCAAAAATCGTCTTGCTTCTCTCTTAAGAAAAATCCAGCTGTGATATCCGGAGGACTCCCTTAACATTGGCTAACTGGTCGACGATTTCCTTTGTGACCGGCTGATCTACAGAGATAAAGGACTGCGCCTTCCCGGAGTCAGGTTTTCTGCCCCAGTGCATGCTCGCAATATTGATCTTGTTTTCACCGAGAATGGAAGCCACTCTGCCGATGATGCCGGGAACGTCGTCATTTTGCATGGCAATGACGTTCGGAGCCAGTTCAAAGTTCATCTGATATCCGAAGAATGTGACCAGCACTTCCGTGTCGACGCCGAAAATCGTGCCGTCGACGCAGAGTTCGCGGTTGTCTTCCGTAAAAAACTTGACGGTAATCAGGTTGTTGTATTTCTTGATCAGCGTACTCTTGCTCTCAACAATCTCGATACCTCTGTTCTCAACGGCCTGACGCACGTTAACGAAGCTCAAACGGTCCGTGGTCAGTGCTGAGAGAAAACCCTTGAGAACGGATAGTGTAAGTATTCCGGTCTCCTGTTTGGCAAGTTCGCCGCAGTAGCCTACTTCGATTTTCTTCACCGGTGTTTTTTCCGCCTGATAGTAGATCTTGCCAAGCTTCTCCGAGAGAGAGATATACGGGCGAAGCGCCGTCAGATTTCCGGAAATATTCGGCATATTGATGGCTGCGACCAGATCGCCTTCCAGCGCCCTGGCAACCATCTCGGTAACCGCGGTTCCGACATTGTGATTCGCTTCATGGGAAGAAGCTCCCAGGTGCGGTGTGACGACACAGTTGGGAAGGCCCAGCAGCGGATTTGCATATTGCTGTTCGCCGGGCTTTTTGTCGTACGAAGGTTCTTTGTCAAAAACATCAATACCGGCTGCAGCAACCTGTCCGGATTTGAGCGCCTCGGCAAGAGCCGCTTCGTTTACAAGTCCGCCGCGTGCGGCATTAACAATACGCACGCCCTTTTTGCATTTTGCAAGCTGCGGGGCATCAATCATATTGTAGGTTTCTTTGTTCTTGGGGGTGTGGAATGTAATGAGGTCGACAACGGCCAGAAGCTCGTCCAATGACTGACAGCGCTTCGCCTGCACACGGTCAAAAGCTTCCTGCGGTATGAAAGGATCGTATGCAACGACTTCCATACCAATACCTTTCAGTTTACGGGCAACGATGGACCCGATACGTCCGAGTCCGATAATTCCGGCTGTCTTTCCTTCAAGTTCATTTCCGATCATCTGACCGCGGCGGAAATCATCACGATGCGCGGCTTCGTTGGCATAACAGATATTGCGGAAAACGGCGAAGGCAAGAGCTACAGCCAGTTCTCCGGCTGCTATGATATTGGCTTCCGGCGTATTGACTGCAATTATGCCGCGATCCGTACAAGCCTTTACGTCAATGTTGTCCGTTCCGTTTCCGGCACGGCCGACCACTTTCAAATTCGTCGCTTTCGCAATCAGTTCAGGGTTTACCTGTGTGACGCTGCGGACGATGAGCGCATCATACGGCGCCATGATTTCAATAATCTCCGCCTGTGAAAGACCCATCTTCTCATCAACATCAAATCCGCGATCCCTGAGATACTGGACCGAATCTGCTGCTATTTTTTCAGTAATTATAATCTTCATAATATTCCTCCTAAAATTGTTTCAGTACTTCATCCAAATCACCCAGCATTGCATCCACATCTTCCAGCGTCGCATCCGCCATATGGGCGATGCGGAAAGTCTTATCCTTCAGAGCTCCATATCCATTGGAAAGAAGATATCCCTTCTTGCCCATCGCTGCATTCAATTCCGAAAACACGATGCCGCGCGTGTTTGTAATACAGGTAACCGTTACCGATAGGTGCTCCGGATTTGAGTATAACGCAAAATTCTTCCTCGCCCAGTCCTGCACCCGCGCAGCCATGGCTGCATGTCGGTCAAACCGGTTTTGAATGCCTTCCGCAAGGATCCGGTCCAATTGATAGTCAAGTGCGTACATGTGCGGAAGGGACGGCGTGGACGGATACTGGTAGGGCTTTTCCTTTACAAACGTATACAGTTCAACGTAATCAAAATAGAGCCCCCTGTTGGAAATCGTCTTTGCTTTTTCGATGGCACGGTCCGTAACCGATGCGATCGACATTCCCGGAGGCAGTCCGAGACATTTCTGCGTGGAAGTGATGCAGACGTCAAGTCCTAATTCATCGACAGGAATATAGTCGCCGCCCAACGAACTGACAGCATCCACGCAGGAAATTACATCAGGAAAATCCGCAAGAACCTTGGCTATTTCGAAAATCGGATTATGAACGCCGGTCGCAGTCTCATTGTGGGTTATCGTCACAAGGTCATATTTTCCGGTGGACAGAACGTCCCGCACCATTTCAGGCGTTGTCGGCTGCCCGAGTTCGGATCGAAAGATATCCGCTGCAATACCGTTGGCTAAACACATTTTGTACCAGCGCTCACCAAAAGCGCCGATGGAAAAAACGGCGGCTCTTTTGGATGTAAAACATCTGACAGCACCTTCCATAAGTCCGCTTCCGGATGATGTTGAAAGAAGAATCGTATTCTTCGTGAACATAAGCTGCTGCAGCTTCTCGGAAATTCTCTGCTGTAATGCAGAAGCATCCTTTGTGCGATGACCGATCATCGGTCCTGCCAGCTTCTCAAGTACATCCTGTCTTACTTCAACCGGACCCGGAATAAATAGCTTCTTATGCATGATTTCAATAATCCTCCCTGGACGTCGACTTTCGATCAGTAAATATCCCTATGATTGTAAACGGATTTTTGAATTTTGACCAGTGGAAATACGCAGGTAACCCTCTTTTTTCCGGAAGAAATCCATCTGTATGTTCCCGCAGTGAATAAAACAAGCCCGTTCCCTGATCGATTTCCCCGCCGCTGCACAACTGCAAGGCAAAAACATCAACGCAGGAAACGGGCCTGATATCATGTGTCGGTTATACCTACGGTGTTGGCAGCGCTTCTACAGGGGGATACAGGATTCC
>JADGQQ010000109.1 GCA_017881645.1 Clostridia bacterium | reverse complement strand
TATGCTCATCAGTCTTATTGTGCCATGTTATAACGAAGAAGATTCCCTGCCGATTCTGAAGGCAGCTTTGGAGGCCGTAAAGTCCGAGCGACCGGAATTTGACTATGAGTATATTTATATCGACGACGGCAGCAAAGACGCAACCCTCTCCCTTCTGCAAGCTTATGCTCTCGAAGATCCCGCCGTCCGCTATATATCCTTCTCCCGGAATTTCGGTAAAGAAGCCGCCATGTATGCCGGACTTGAAGAAGCCGGCGGTGAATGGATCGGAATTTTGGATGCGGATATGCAGGACCCTCCGTCTCTTCTCCCTCAGATGTTTGATTTGCTTCTTCTGGAAGAAAATGACATGGTTGCAACACGACGGGTTTCACGCATCGGCGAGCCGAAGATCCGGAGCTTTTTCGCACGGAGATTCTACAAGCTGATCAACCGGATGTCCGATATCGAAATCGTAGACGGGGCCCGTGATTTTCGTCTGATGAAGAGAATGGTTGCCGATGCAATCCTCGCGCTTACCGAGCGCCAGCGCTTTTCAAAAGGAATCTTCAGCTGGGTAGGGTTTCATACACATTGGCTTGAATACAAGAACATTGAACGCGCCGCGGGGCAGACCAAATGGTCTTTCTGGAAGCTCTTCACATATGCCATGGAAGGCATCGTATCCTTTACTACCGTTCCTCTGCGGCTGGCGACCTATACGGGCTTTGTCGTATCGGCCGGTGCTTTCGCATACATGCTGTATTATGTGATCCGGACCTTGTTCTTCGGTATCGATTTGGAGGGCTACCCCTCCCTGCTGGCATTCATTCTGTTTCTCGGAGGCATTACGCTGCTGGCTTTGGGCATATTGGGTGAATATCTTTCCCGCACCTATATGGAAGTCAAACAGCGTCCGCTGTATATCATCCGGAAAAGAACCCCGAAAAAATAAAGTCTTATTCTCCGCTCTTGCGCCACAACACATGCCGCAACATATGCCGCAACTTGTGCCACAACATATGCCGCACCTTGCGCCGCACCTTGCTTCATAACTTACACCGCAACTTACACCACAACTTACACCATAACTTACACCGCAAAAAAGATCGTTCAAGTGCAGTTCTCAGGGCTTGATCCTGAAAGAGCACCGGAACGATCTATCTTTATACCTCAGAAAAGATTATCGGGATACGTTACATTTCTACGGTCATTTTCTTAATCTTCTGCTCTTCCTGGGGACGGTCGTTCCGGTTCGCAGGCGTCGCAGCGATTGCATCGACAACATCGAGTCCTTCCGTGACCATTCCGAATGCGGCATACTGTCCGTCAAGGTGAGTGGAATCCTTGTGCATAATAAAGAACTGGCTTCCTGCGGAATTCGGGGATGAGGATCTTGCCATGGAGAGCACGCCGCGTGCATGACGCAGTGCATTCGGCACGCCGTTCCCGCTGAACTCGCCCTTGATCTGGTATCCCGGGCCGCCCATACCGGTTCCGTCCGGACAGCCGCCCTGGATCATGAAGCCGGGGATAACTCTGTGAAAGATCAATCCGTCATAGAATCCTTTTTGAATCAATGTGACAAAATTCTGCACGCTGATCGGTGCGATGTCTTCGTACAGTTCGGCGCGGATGATTCCGCCTTTTTCCATTTCGATCGTAACTTTTGGATGTGCCATTTTATTTTTTGCAGCCGGAAGGGATCATTTCACGGGTGTATCCGGCCGCTTCCTCCTTTTTTATTATACACAACGTAATGGCTTTTTCAGCCGTTTTCGTGCTGATGCAGAATGTCGTTGCGTACATTCCACAATTTCCCGGACAAATCTACGTAATAGGTCTGCGGATTCTCAAACCGCTTGACCGACTCCCAGAGCGATTCCACTTCTGCTGCGCAGTGCCTGCGCATTTCTTCCATCGACGGCTGCTCGTAGACGCAAACCCCGTTGACGAAGATCGGCTGCAGAATTTTCCGCACCGTAAAATTCGTCAGTGTTTTCCTCTTCCACGTCTGAATCGGATCGAAAATCTCGTAGGGTACGGACTCGTCGATTGTCTCTCCGGCTACCGTAATCACATCGGCAATCGCTTTCCCGGTGGTTTTGTCAAAAAAACGGAACGTCTCCTTATTGCACGGCGTGGTGATTTTCCCGACGTTTTCGGATATTTTCATTTTCGGGATGATTTCTCCGTTCTTTTCTACGGCAGAGAGCTTATAAACACCTCCGAAAACGGGTTCCGCCCGGGACGTAATCAGTCTTTCACCCACTCCGAAGGAATCAATGCGTGCTCCCTGTAAAATCAGATCCCGAATCAGGTACTCATCCAGAGCATTGCTTACCGTGATCCGGCAGTCGGTCATTCCCGCTTCATCGAGCATCCTTCGCGCTTCCTGGGTCAGATAGGTCAGATCTCCGCTGTCAATCCGTATACCGCTCATTCGCTCGCCCATGGGTTCAAGAATTTCCTTCGCAACTCGGATCGCATTGGGGATGCCTGATTTGAGTACGTTATAGGTGTCGACCAGAAGAACGGTCTTCTGGGGGTAGGATAAGGCATAGGCTCGAAAGGCCTGATATTCATCGTCAAATAGCTGGACCCAACTGTGCGCCATGGTCCCTGAAATCGGAAGTCCGAACTGCTGTCCGCAGATCGTGTTGGATGTGCCTGCTGCTCCTGCGATATAGGCGGCGCGGGCACCGAGTACTGCGGCATCATACCCCTGCGCACGTCTGGCTCCGAACTCCATGATCGGACGTCCCTGCGCGGCGCGTACGATACGGGCGGTCTTGGTTGCGATCAGGCTCTGGTGATTGATGGTAGCGAGCAGCATCGTCTCAATCAGCTGCGCCTGCAGAATCGGCCCGCGCACCTTGACCAGCGGCTCACCCGGGAAAATAGGGGTTCCTTCCGGAATCGCCCATACGTCGCAGGTAAATTTGAAGTCAAGAAGATGCTCCAGAAAATTCTCGTCAAATATTTGTGTGCTGCGCAGAAATGTAATGTCTTCCTGGGTGAATGACAGCGCTTTGAGGTAATCGACCATCTGTTCGACGCCCGCCATAATCGCGTATCCGCCCTGCTCGGGCACCTGCCGGAAAAACAGGTCAAAATAGGCGATCTGATTTTCGAGGGTCTGGTCCAGATACCCTTTCGCCATTGTCAGCTCATAGAAATCCGTCAGCATGCTGAAATTCGTCCGGCTGTTCCAATTCGTTTT
>JADGQQ010000108.1 GCA_017881645.1 Clostridia bacterium | reverse complement strand
TGATTCGAAATACCCATGTTCTGACGTAAAAATTCGATGGCTGCTAGATCTTGACGGTTGATTCCTGTCCAGATAGCGCCAGTAAGTTATTTGAATGGAGCAACGGCGCTGAAAATCAGCAGAAAGGGCTTCGTATGGACAAACGAGTCATTACGATTCCAAATATTTTATCGGCATCGCGTTTATTTTGCCTGCCTCTCCTGTTCTTTTTGCTTTATAAAGACTGGAGAACGGCTTTTCTGGCTGCATATTTAATCGTCGGATCGACCGATTTTTTTGATGGTTGGATCGCAAGACATTTTAACCAGAAGACGGAAATCGGAAAGCGACTGGATTCGTTTGCGGATATCTTCTTCTATGTGTCGACAGCCTGGTTCATCGCCGTTCTTTTTCCGGCTTATCTGGAGCCCAACAAAGTACTGCTCATTTTGTTCTTTAGCTTGTTCTTTCTTTCCTTCGTCATTTCCGGAATATTCTGCAGGAAGCCCGTTATGATGCATACGTTCCTTTTGAAGCTGAACGGTGTTCTCGTGTATTTCCTTGTCCTATTGTCATTCCCATTCAATACCACATGGTTTATTACAGGTATTTTGGTGATTTATTTAATCGGATTTACGGAAGAAATTCTAATTTTTATCAAGTTTGGAGATGTTGACCCGGACACAGTATCATTACTGCATCTCATAAAGAACACGAAGTCCAAAGAGATAGAAACAAAATAGTGTATTCCATTCGAATACGGCGATAAATCCGACGCTCGAAAAGCTCACAATTTGACATATCAAAAGAAGAGGAATGACTATGATTCAGATTTTCTTTGTTGAAATGGATCACTCACTTCATTCGTCCCGGTATGATTCACTGTATTCGATGCTCCCTCCGGAAACAAAAAAAATCATAGATCTGTTTCATTTTGAGGCTAATCGCAGAATACGTATAGCTTCTGAAATTCTGCTCCGGTGTCAGATCTGCCGGAGCACGGGGCTGCATGCTGCGGATTTACAGTTCGGGCGACAGGAATTCGGCAAGCCATATCTCATAAGTGAACCTGCTTTCCATTTTAATGTGTCTCACTCCGGGAATGGCCTTGCCTTGGGTGTTTCGGATGTACCCATCGGCGTAGATACGGAACAAATTCGAAAAGAGGACCGGAGGGTGGCTCGCCGGATTTTCACAGACCGGGAATATGATTGGGTGTATGCAAGTCCGGAGCAGGAAGATTTGCGCTTCTTTGAAATCTGGACAAAAAAAGAAGCATACATGAAATGGACGGGCAGTGGGTTTGCCATGAAAACGAAATCTTTCGATGTGCTGGATCCCTTGACGAATGGTCATATTTCCTCTATTCAAATCAATCAATATTGGATTTCGGCATATGCAAGCCATATGCCCGGGAACATCGATATAACCCGGATATCTGAAGATGAACTGTATGATATGGCCATTTATTTTATGCAATAGTATTGTATTTTATGCATTGTAGTAGAAAGAATAATTTGATACCTTTTTATTTTTTCGTACGAAGGGAAAACTTATCCCGTCAAAACTTTCGTGCAGGATGAAAGCTTGATTTGCAAGGAATGACGCAGTATCGTACCCTTTTTCAAAGGTTGTATATTTTTGAACTAAGCATGTCACTTTTCAAAGATTATTTTGAAATTTGTGATGAAACGCATTGTTTTCATCTCTTGATCTTGTATAATTATTATTAGATTTGCTTAATGATGTTAATTTTTCGTGTGGTACGACTTCCATTTTTGCACGGAAGAAAAGAGGTGATATGGAAACAGATACGAAGTACTTTTCATTGTCGCAGCCGCAGAAATCAATCTGGTATCTGGAGCAGAAACATCCGGATACATGCATGAATGTCATTTCAGGTACGCTTCGCCTCAAAGGGCGGATTGACTATACCGTGCTTGAAGAAGCTATTAATCTGACAATCGAAAAAAACGATGCAATGCGAACTCGAATTGTTGAGAAGGACGGGGACGCGCTGCAATATTTTGCCCCTTCTAAGAAGATTAGGATAGAGCTATTTGATTTCAGCCGGGGAGAAGGACAGACCGGTTTGTTCAAATGGGATGACGAACAGACGAAAATCCCGATGAAATTGTACGATTCCGATCTGTATTATTTTGCTCTCGTAAAGGTGAGTGAAGAAGACGGAGGAATATTCGGGAAACTGCATCATTTGATTTCGGATGCCTGGACAATGAGTATTGTCGGGAATATGATCATGAGCTACTACACTTCCCTTACAAATGGAATACAGGTCAGTCATGATGCGAATCCGTCCTTTTCGGAACACCTCATAAATGAAGAAAAATATGAACAGTCTGAACGTTTTCAAGGGGACAGGGCATATTGGAACCGCAAGTTTGAAATCTATCCGGAACCCACGGTTCTGAAATCACAGGCACTCACGACGAATGAGATCAAGGCCAGAAGAAAAACCCTCCTCATCCCGCAGAAGCTGTCGAATAAGATCAGGGAATACTGCGGAGCAAACAAAGCATCCGTTTTCACACTTTTTTTGTCTGCTCTGGCGATCTACATTTACCGCGTAACAGGGAATGAAGACATCATTTTGGGCACAACAATAACAAACCGTGTGAATGCCCGGGAAAAGGACACTCCCGGCATGTTTGTCAGTGTGGCTGCACCGATTCGAATCGGAATTAATGATTCCATGGATTTCCAAACATTTGCGGAAGGCATGCTCAAAGAAAGCGTTGCTGTTCTTCGGCATCAGAAATATCCCTACAACTATCTTGTCAGAGATCTGAAGAACAAGCATAAAATGCCGGGACGACTGTTTGATATCGTTCTCA
This sequence comes from Clostridia bacterium, assembly GCA_017881645.1. Lineage (GTDB taxonomy): Bacteria > Bacillota > Clostridia > Saccharofermentanales > Saccharofermentanaceae > Firm-13. The sequence goes on along the minus strand of JADGQQ010000108.1, from coordinate 2,449 downwards.
ATTATCAGAATTCCAAATTCACGACGAAATCGGCAACCGTAGATTATTCGACCCGCTGGCATTTTACCGGCTATCAGGTAGAATCTCTGGTGATTCATGTCAATGACCGGGACGATGAAGGAACCTATATATTGGATTATGACTACCTGGCGGATGTATACAATGTAAAAGAAATCGAATACATCCATCAGCATGTCGTCAGTCTTCTCTGGCATGCACTTGATAATCCTGTGAAAAACATTTCCCGCATTGAAATGCTGTCTGAAAAAGAAAAACACATAATTCTTCATGATTTCAACAGCACGCAGGCGGATTTTCCCTCTGAAAAAACACTTCATCAGATTTTCGAAGAACAGGCCGAAAAAACACCCGATAACACGGCCTTGATTTTCGGAGACCGCCGGATAACCTATCGGGAATTGAATGAGAAGTCCAATCAGTTGGCGCAAGAGCTTCGCAGACGCGGTGTTACCGCGGATTCGGTCGTCGGAATATCCGTATATCGCTCCTTTGAAATGGTGATCGGTCTGATGGGCATCCTGAAGGCGGGAGGTGCCTATCTTCCCGTGGATCCGGATTATCCGGAAGACAGAATCCGTTACATGCTTGATGACAGCGGTGCAAAGATCCTTCTTACGCAAAAACCGCTGATGCCTCAATTTGCATTCTTCGGGAATCTGTTGGATCTCGAAAATGACATTGATTCCACAGAGAATGCAAACAACCCTGAACCATGCAGCGGCCCCCGCAATCTGGCATATGTTATCTATACATCGGGCTCCACCGGAAGACCCAAGGGGGTTATGGTGGAACATCGAAGTGTTGTAAACCGGTTGCATTGGGGATGCAAAAAGTATCCGATTCATGAGAGAAGCTTAATACTGCAGAAAACACCATTTACTTTTGATGTTTCCGTATATGAATTATTCTGGTGGACATTTGCAGGAGCCGCTTTATGTGTACTTCAACCTGAAGGTGAAAAGGACCCGGAAATTATTGTAAGAGAAATTGCAAAGCATCAAATAACCTTCGTTCATTTTGTTCCATCCATGTTGGGGGTGTTTCTAAATTATGTCGAAAAGACGGAAAGTGTTGAGAAATTATCCTCGATAGAGAGAGTGTTTGCAAGCGGGGAAGCCTTAACTGTATTGCAGGTGGATTCATTTAATAGAATTTTGAATCAATCCAACGGTTCCGAACTTCATAATTTGTATGGTCCGACGGAAGCTACGGTTGAAGTGTCCTATTTTGATTGTTCTCCCGTATGTGATTTAAAGAGCGTACCTATTGGGAAACCTATCGATAATATTCAACTTTATATTTTAGATAAGAACATGAATATAACGCCTATCGGAATCCCCGGAGAGCTCTATATCGGCGGCGTAGGTGTTGCAAGAGGGTATATAAATAATCCTCAGCTTACCTCGGAGAAATTTATTGAAGACCCTTTTTTTGCGGGTGCAAAAATGTACCGGACTGGAGATCGGGTGAGATGGTTTCCCAAAGGAGACATTGAATATCTCGGAAGAGTTGATTTTCAGGTAAAAATTAGAGGGTTTCGAATTGAATTAGGAGAAATTGAAAATCGACTTATGACAATACAAGAAATTAAAAATGCAGTTGTGGTAGGAAAACAGCACAGCGGCAATCAGTATCTTTGTGCATATCTTTTGCTGCACAGAGATATAAAAATTCGAGACATAAAAGAACTGCTTGCAAAAGACCTTCCGGAATATATGATCCCATCCTTTTTTCTTGTTATGGATTCTCTTCCTTTTTTGTCGAATGGAAAAATTAACAGAAATGCATTGCCGCTGCCTGACTTCTCAAGCCAAATTGAAGAAGTCACTGATCCGGAAAATGAAATTGAAAAGACAATTTCTGATATTTGGTGTGAAATTCTTGAAGTTGAGAAAGTTAGTGTTACCGACAGTTTTTTCAATATGGGCGGAGACTCCCTACATGCCATCACTTTAATAACAGAAATGCACAGAAGACTCAATTTTGCGATGCCGGTAAGAGATGTTTTTCGTCTCAAAACGGTTCGCCGAATGGCCGAGCAAATTGCACAGGCCTCCTCCAGTCAATTTCTGCCGATTCCTCAAACAGCGCATCATCCGTTTTATGATGTTTCTTCGGCTCAAAGAAGACTGTATATCTTGAAGCAGATCGAAGAGAACGATATCAGCTATAACCTTCCGGCCATTTTACTGATCGAGGGTGCGGTCAGCCGGGTGAAAGTCGAAAATGTGTTCCGGCAGCTTATCAAACGGCATGAGTCGCTGCGCACTTTCTTTGATGTAATCGACGGGAAACCTGTGCAAAAAATAATGGAAGACGTTCCGTTCGAAGTCGGTTATGCCGAGGCCGATGAATCGGAAATACAGGATATCATGCGAGCTTTTATCCGCCCGTTTGATTTGAAGAAGGCACCGCTTCTTCGCGCGGG
>JADGQQ010000107.1 GCA_017881645.1 Clostridia bacterium | reverse complement strand
TGCAGCTCCTGCCTTACCTGATGACTGCTGCTATCGAGAAGACGGGGGAGAAAAGAAAGATATGTATTCTCGCAGCAACCTCGGGGGATACCGGCAAGGCGGCCCTGGAGGGGTTTAAAGACGTTCCGGGTACGGAAGTAATCGTCTTTTATCCGGCTGGAGGCGTATCGGAAGCACAGCGGCTCCAGATGGTGACGACCGAAGGATCGAATGTGCATGTTATCGCGGTCAAAGGAAGCTTTGACGACACGCAGACGGGCGTCAAGAAGGTTTTTTCGGATTCGGATTTCGAAGAACAGCTTAAAGCGAACGGAGTTCTTCTATCCTCAGCTAACTCTATCAACTGGGGGCGACTGGTTCCGCAGATAGCTTATTATGTTGCTTCCTATACGACGCTGATCCGTCTTGAGAAGATCGCGCCCGGCGAACCGATGAATGTTGTCGTTCCCACCGGAAATTTCGGAAACATTCTTGCCGCCTGGTACGCGATGAAAATGGGCGTCCCGATCCATAAGCTGATCTGCGCCTCCAACCGCAACAAAGTCCTCTCGGATTTTTTCAGAACAGGCACATACGACCGGAACAGGGATTTCTATAAGACCAATTCACCTTCGATGGACATTCTCATTTCGTCCAATCTTGAAAGGCTGCTTTTCGAGATTTCCGGCAAAAACGGCGCTACGGTTACGGAGTGGATGGGCCAACTGTCTTCTACAGGTGCCTATACGGTCGATCCGGCAACATTGCGTACGCTTCAGAGCGTATTTGTCGGAGGGTTCTCGGACGAAGCCGGCATCATTAAGACGATCAAGGAAGTATACGACCGCTGCGACCATGTGATTGATCCACATACGGCTGTCGGGTTCAACGTATACAGCCGCTATTTCCAGAGATCTGCAGACGAGACAAGAACTGTATTCATTTCAACGGCGAGTCCGTTCAAATTCGCGGATTCCGTTCTCGATGCTATTTTTGGAATCGGATACAGCAAAGGAAGATCCGCCGAAGTTATTATCCGCGAACTGTCTGAAGAAAGTTCAATGGACATACCCGCCGGGCTGACCAATCTTCAGGACCGTCCGGTTCTTCATGACAAACAGATAAGTACCGGCGAAATGAAGGATGCTGTAAGCGCAATTCTCAATCAGTGATTGCTGCAGAAATTTATACGGACTAAGAAAAATCCCCCGTCGACTTGATTGCCGGCGGGGGATCTTATGTACCTTTTCAAATGATCTCATCATGCTTCAAATTACTGCTCAATGAATTACCCTTTGATAATCAGCTGGATGCCCTTGTTGAGCTCGCTGAAGTCTTCTTTGAGGGAAACCAGATAAGCTTTGCCTGCATCGGTAATCGAATAGTACCTTCTGAGACGGTTGTCTTCAGAGATTTTCTTCTCAAATTCTTCGATGTACCCGAACTTCATCAGCCTGTAAATGGCAGGATAGAGGGTCGCAACTTTGTACAAACCCTTGCTCCGGCTTTCAAAGGACTGAATCAACTGGTAAACGTACATCGGATTCTCTGAGAGCAGATGGAGTATCAACATCTCAACAGTGGCCTTTTTGTAGTTCTCGCGCATACCTTCCGGCGTGCCGCTACGTGTCATGTTCTCTTGCATATTCTTTCACCTCTCAACAATAGATTGAATATAACCAATAATTCCACTTTCATTTTATCAAACTTTGGGAAAAATTCCATACGCGAAAACGATATTTTCGGTATATTTAGTGAGAAATATATGAATATTCTGTGTATTAATGACAAATTTTTTTCTTCTGATTATTTATATAGTCAGACAAGTAATGATTACTTTATGTAATAACATATTTTTATGCGTGAATATCATCAAGGGAAAGGCCCGGATTTCTCTCGAGAGCCCATGAAATACCCCATTCGGATTCAAAAAGAATCACAGGAGATTCGTCCTTGTCCAGGACGAGAAGAGAAGTCGATGTAATGGTAATTTTGCGAAGATCGACCGGCTCTTCCGGATTCTTCCGGACCGCCCACCGGGCGTGGCGATAACTCAGGTTTGTCCGGAGAATTTCCACGCCGTATTCATTCTTGAGCCGATGTTCGAGGACTTCGAACTGCAGAACACCGACCACGCCCATAATATAGGTTTCCGTGCCGATATCCGGCTGTTTATAGAGCTGAATGGCGCCTTCTTCCGAAAGCTGATCCACACCTTTGAGGAACTGCTTGCGCTTCATGGAGTCCAGAGGCATGACCCGGGCAAAAAATTCCGGAGGAAAAACGGGAATGCCTTCGTACTGGAATGGTTTTGCAGATGTGGTCAGCGTGTCTCCGATGCGGAAAATACCCGGATCAAAGATGCCGATGATATCTCCGGCATAGGCTTCATCGACGATCGTACGTTCCTGTGCCATGAACTGCTGCGGCTGTGCCAGTGTGATCTTCTTATCCAGACGAACATGCCGGACGGAAAGCGCCTTCTCATATTTGCCGGAGCAAATGCGCAGAAATGCCATGCGGTCTCTGTGATTCGGATCCATATTTGCCTGAATTTTAAAGACGAAGCCGGAGAAAAAATCGGCGTCGGGCTGAATAATACCGATATCTGTTGTGTGTGCCGTTGGCGCAGGAGCCATCCGGAGAAAGCTTCGAAGAAAAGGCTCGACACCGAAATTTGTGCTGGCCGACCCGAAGAATACAGGGGTCAGCTCGCCTTTGAGGACTTTCTCAAGATCAAACGGATCACCGGCCATATCAAGGAGCTCAATATCCGCACGGAAAGTGTCATAGTAGTGGGCGCCGAGTGTCTTCCTGAGTTCCGCGTCATGAGCGCTGGTAGCACTGCATGTGACCATGCTGGCACCGTGATCGCCCGCCGTGGAGTCAAACAATAGAATCTGTTCGTCGCTCCGGCTGTATACGCCCTTGAAATCTCCGTCCGTGCCAATCGGCCAATTCATCGGAGTCGAGCGGATTCCGAGAACTTTCTCGAGTTCATCGATTAGATCAAAAGGATTCTTGGACGCGCGGTCCATCTTGTTGATAAAGGTGAAAATCGGAATGCCGCGCTTGCGGCAGACGGCGAAAAGCTTAATGGTCTGGGCTTCCACACCTTTGGCTCCATCGAGCAGCATAACGGCCGCATCGGCTGCACACAGGGTGCGGTACGTATCTTCCGAGAAATCCTGATGCCCCGGCGTATCCAGAATGTTGATGCAGAAATTATCATATTCGAACTGCATGACGGAAGAAGTGACGGAAATGCCGCGCTGCTTCTCAATCTCCATCCAGTCGGATGTAGCGTGTCGGGAAGCTTTTCGAGCTTTAACGGAACCGGCGAGATGGATCGCGCCTCCATAGAGAAGCAGCTTCTCGGTGATAGTCGTTTTTCCGGCATCCGGATGCGATATGATCGCAAACGTGCGTCTCCGGTTCATTTCATTCCTGGTTTCGGTATCCATAGGGTAAAATCTCCTTCAGACAGGGCTTTTGTTGCATATAACCGGGCAAAGCCGTAAATCTGACTTTGAACGCATTTCAAAATAAGCTATAATCAACTTACAACAGAAAAAGCCAGATACAATTAGCTGGATAATTATATCAGTCTTGCTGCATATGTGGCAAGCAAGAGAGGAATTTATTATGTCTGAAGTTGGAGAGATACGATTAGCCGTACTGATTGACGCGGATAATGTTTCGGCGAGCTATATTAAGCCAATGATTGAGGAACTTGCACGTTATGGCAATCCAACCATTAAGAGAATATATGGCGACTGGACGAAGCCCAATCTCGGAAGCTGGAAAACAGTACTGCTGGATTATGCATTTCAGCCTATCCAGCAATTTGGATATACGACCGGCAAAAACGCTACGGACTCAGCCATGATCATTGATGCGATGGATATTCTCTATTCCGAAAAAGTGGCAGGATTCTGCCTCGTATCAAGTGACAGTGATTTTACCCGACTTGCGACCCGTCTCCGCGAAGCAGGGAAAATTGTATATGGTATTGGTGAGAAGAAGACACCGTCACCATTTATTGCAGCCTGCGACCGTTTCATTTACCTCGAAATTCTCGGTGTGAATC
>JADGQQ010000106.1 GCA_017881645.1 Clostridia bacterium | reverse complement strand
GGCCGTCCCATTGCTGACAAAGACGCATCCGATCGATTCAAGCTTGGGATTCTTGATTATCTTCATACAGAATACGGAATGGTCGAGAAAGATTTTGTCAGTGCGGAGATTGAAATTGTCCCGGCAATGAAAGCAAGAGATGTCGGGTTCGACCGATCCTTTGTTGCAGCCTACGGACATGATGATAAAGTATGTGCATTCCCTGCACTTATGGCGATTCTGCAGCAGGAACGTCCGGCAACAACATCCGTCGTTATGCTGTCCGATAAAGAAGAAATCGGAAGCTACGGCAATTCCGGAGCACAGTCGCGATTGTACGAGAATTTCTTCGTGGAATTATTCGTAAAGTCGAACGGAGTATATGACGAACTTCTGTATAGAAAAGCGATTGCTGCAAGTAAAATGCTTTCGGCCGATGTGACAAACGGGTTTGACCCGACATTTGCATCCGTATCCGATCCGAAGAATTCGGCTTATCTGGCACGCGGCATCGCCATGGAGAAATACGTAGGATCCCGCGGCAAATCCGGTACAAACGATGCGAATAGTGAATTCTTTTCGAATATCCTTCGTGTCTTTGCAAAAAACAATATTCCGTGGCAGACCGGCGAGCTTGGGAAGATCGATGCAGGCGGCGGCGGAACGATTGCTGTCTACATGGCGAACATGGGCATGGAAGTTATCGACTGCGGTGTTCCGGTCTTGTCGATGCATGCGCCGTATGAAGTTATCAGCAAAATCGATTTGTATTTCACCTATCTTGCGTACAAGACTTTTCTGGAAGAGATGTAATATTCTCTGAAAATCGTGTACAATGCATCTTTGTTGTATGGTAGATGCCTATGAAGGGCAGGAAAGCAGGAATAAATGATCATCGTAGTCAGACCCGGAGCGACGGAAGAACAAGTGAACGAAATCCTCGAGCAGTTGGAAATGCACGGGCTGACAGCTCATATTTCTGAAGGCACGGAGAGACTGATTATCGGGGTGATCGGTGACAAGAGCCGTTTATCTGCCGATTCGCTTGAAGTGCTGCCGGCTGTTGAGAAGCTGGTTCCGATCATGGAATCTTACAAGCTTGCCAGCAAGGCATTTCGCCCGGAAGGAACATCATTTGACATTAAGAATGTAACGCTCGGCGGGAAAGAACTTGTTATTATGGCAGGTCCGTGTGCTGTCGAGAGTGAAGAACAGGTTGAATCGGTTGCAGCGAAGCTTCGCGCCTGCGGAGCCAAATTTCTTCGCGGCGGAGCCTATAAGCCCAGATCCTCGCCGTATGCCTTTCAGGGTCTCGAGAAAGAAGGACTTCAGATTCTTCGCCGTGTAGCGGATCGTCATGATCTGCTTGTAACAAGCGAGATCACATCGGAGAACGATATCGAATACGCCGCGGACTATCTGGATATGATTCAAATCGGAGCCAGAAACGCACAGAACTTCCGTCTTCTTTCAGCCGTCGGCAAATCGGGTATTCCGGTTCTCCTCAAACGCGGCATTGCCGAAACGATCGATGAGTGGCTGGGATCGGCTGAATATATCATGAGCGAGGGGAATTACAAGATTGCTCTCTGCGAGCGCGGTATTCGTACATTCGAGACGGCAACACGCAGTACGCTCGATATCAGTGCGGTTCCTGTTCTAAAAGGCAAGACGCATCTTCCGGTTATTGTCGATCCGAGTCATGCAGCAGGGAAGGCGCAGTATGTTGCTCCCCTGTCACTTGCAGCGATCGCAGCCGGAGCAGACGGTCTTATTATTGAAGTACATCCGAATCCGAAGGCGGCACTTTCCGATGCAGCACAGCAGCTGACACCGGAAGCATTTAAAACACTTACGGACGAGATTCGTGCTATGTCTGTGATTTTGGGGCGGACGTACCCGGAATAATTCCAGACAGCGGATTCTTTTCGACAGCTGCATGCAGGGATTCATCATCCACATGCGTGTAAATCTGTGTTGTGGCCACGCTTGCATGTCCGAGAATCGTCTGAAGACTCCGGATATCCACCTGGCCGTATTTGTACATAAGCGTAGCAGCCGTATGACGCAGCTTATGAACGGAATATACGCGGATATCTATACCGGATGCCGCAAGCAGCCGTTTGGTAGCATATTGAATCATTTGGTTGCTGAGTCTTCTCCCTAATCGGCTGACAAACAGGGCCTGCGGGTCCTTAAGCCGTTCATTGGGCCGCACGGCCATCCATTGCGCCAGAGATGCCATACATGCGGAATTCAGATAAATCGTACGCTCTTTATTACCCTTACCGATTACGGTAAGGGTATTTTCATGTATATTGGTCAGGTTGATTCCGCTGAGCTCAGAGAGACGCATGCCGCAGTTCAGAAAGAACGTCAGAATACAGTAATCACGTTCTCTGCTCGGAAGCTGAGATTCGGAAGCTGTCGAGAGCAGACCGATGCTCTCATCGAGTGAAAGATAGTGGGGGAGACGTTGCCCGAGCTTCGGCGAATCCAGTTCATATGAGGGATCTTCATGAATGATTTTACGTTTCTGGCACAAATATTTAAAAAATGACTTGAGTGTAGCAGCCTTCCGGGCGCGCGTTGAAGGCGATGATTTGCGTTCCCGGGACAAATAGATGAGAAATACAAAGAGATCGTCCGTTTTTATCATGGAAAGAAATTCCGCATCGATATCATCAATTGGAATCTTCGCAAACGGCTGGTCGGAAGGCGTCATACCGCGGTCTCTTTTCATGAATCGGAAAAAGAGAACCAGGTCATAGCGGTATTCTTTCATCGTAAGAGGAGACCGTTCTTTTACGGCCTGCATATAGTTTACGTACTGATCAAGAATGGGAAACGAATCTTTCCTTTTTGACGCATCGGCATCCGTTTTTTTGATCATATGAATTCCTTCTCCCAGCATCACATTAGTCATATTGTATCATATGAAAAGACGATGTTTTTTTCAAAATATTTGAAAATGCAACTTGCACACTTTTTATCTATATGATATTATACTCCCAACAAACACAAATGTCCGCGTGGGGCGGACTCATATTCGAAAATATTAATATACAGCAATGAGTAACTGCAATTTTCGGATTCGATTGAGAGGAGCATAAAGGATATGTTTCAGAAATTAAGAGTGGGTGTAATCGGTGGAACGGGGTATGTCGGGCAGAGGTTTATCACGCTGCTGGACAATCATCCGTGGTTCACTTGCGTTGCAGTCGCTGCCTCACCGCGTTCGGCAGGAAAGCGATATGAGGATGCCGTTGGGGATCGTTGGAAGATTGATGCAGCCATGCCTTCATATGTGAAAGACATGATTGTATACGGCATGGATGAGATTGAATCGCTTTGCAAGAAAGTTGATTTTGTATTCTGTGCGGTTGATATGAAGAAGGATGAGATCAAGGCCCTGGAAGAACGTATTGCTCAACTGGAAACTCCGGTCATTTCAAATAATTCAGCCCATCGCTGGACTCCGGATGTGCCTGTTATTATTCCTGAATTGAACAGCGATCACGCGTTAATCATCGAAGCACAGAGAAAACGTCTCGGCACGAAGCGCGGCTTTATTGCTGCGAAACCGAACTGTTCGATTCAGAGCTATGTACCGGCATTAACGCCTTTACTCGATTTCGGTATTGAGAAGATCAGCGTGTGTACATACCAGGCGATCTCCGGAGCCGGGAAAACTTTTGCAGACTGGCCGGAAATGATAGGGAACATGATTCCATTCATCGGCGGCGAAGAAGAGAAGAGTGAGCAGGAACCGCTGAAGATCTGGGGCTCCGTGGGAAAAGATGGTATTATCCCCGCAGAGAAGCCCGTAATCTCTGCGCAGTGCTATCGCGTGGCTGTCCAGGAAGGCCATACAGCGGCCGTATCGGTCTCATTTGCAAAGAAACCTTCCCGTGAGGAGATCCTGTCCCGTTGGGCTTCCTTTGAAGGGGTACCGCAGAAGCTTGGTCTCCCAAGTGCTCCGAAGCCATTCCTGCAGTATCTGGAAGAATCCAACCGTCCGCAGCCATTCCTGGACGCAGGATTTGAGCACGGCATGGGGGTAAGCATCGGCCGTCTGCGCGAAGATTCGATTTTTGACTATAAATTTACCTGCCTGTCCCACAACACAATCCGCGGCGCTGCCGGCGGAGCTGTACTTACAGCGGAGCTTCTGACAAGCAAGGGATATATCACACGAAAATAATCGATGATTCATCGAAAATCCAGAAATTTACATGACTGCGATTTCCCCGGATTATGAATGAGTTGGTTCACTGATTTATGATCCGGGGATTTTGTTTTCATGCTGTTTTCATGCTTCTCGGAATTCAGACTTGACGCGTTGGTGAGATATGTATATAATCCTACTTGCGCTTCAAAAAAGGAACGTCAGAACGAAAGCTGTGATGTTTCAAAGTTTTGTTGAGTATGGGCCTTTAGCTCAGTTGGTTAGAGCAACCGGCTCATAACCGGTCGGTCCCGGGTTCGAGTCCCTGAAGGCCCACCACACGCACCTTTTCAATTTCAATATGGGAGGATTCCCGAGCGGCCAAAGGGAACAGACTGTAAATCTGTCGTCAGTGACTTCGGTGGTTCGAATCCACCTCCTCCCACCAGAATAACCCCCGAAAGAACATTATGTTCTTTCGGGGGTTTTCTTATGCAGGTATTGGATATGACATTCTCCTACACCTGGACACAGGGCAGGGAACTGCAGCAAATCGCCAAAACAGGAACAACGGCCAACTATAAGTACAACAACTCGGGTATATCCGTACGGAAAAGACGGTGAATGGGATAACCACGGTCTTCAATGTGGTTGACGAAATGGCTCTTGTATTACTGTTTAATTTTGATACAATAAAACTAGAAAAACTAAATGAGTTTTATTAGTGTTGGAGGGCGACATGGAGTTGGTTGACAGGATATTTTACGGAGCTATTGAGGAGTTCAAGGAAAACGGGGTAAAGTTTACCATGGATTCGCTTGCTTCGAGGCTTGGAATCAGCAAGCGCACTTTATATGAGACCGTTCCATCCAAAACAGAAGTGTTTGAGATGGTCATTGACCGGACATTTGCGGACGTAAAAAAACAGCAGAAAGAAATTTTCGAGAACAGCGGGTTGTCCCTTGAGGATAAGCTGAGGAGGCTCTTTACCATCGTGCCGGCTTATTCCGAGGTGATGGATTACCGGAGAGTAAATGAGATCAAACGGGTATACTCGCATCTATATCAAAAGATCCACGAATATCTCAGCAGTGACTGGGACCGTACGATTGCACTTCTTGAAGAGGGCATGGATGCGGGTGTAATCAGGCGTAAAAACATTGTTGTACTTAAGGTTCTGCTTTTAGAAATTTTCGAGCGTCTTCTCGACGGCTCTTTTCTTATCCAGAACAATATTTCCTATGAGATGGCGATGAACGAGACACTTTCCATTGTCTTTGACGGGATTCTTACGGCGGATAACAGACACGTGACCGGACAGAATGAATAAGGGAGCAGAGGAGGATCATCATGATCACATTTGATAATCAGGTATTCCATGCCCAGACCTCAAATACATCCTATCTGATTCGTGTCCATGATGCAGGATATCTTGAGCAGCTTTACTATGGTGCCAAAATTCACAGGGCATTATGTTATGATGCCCTGTTCGAGAAAATTGCTGCAGGTTATGGAAATACGATCGCGGTGCCTACGGATTCGAAGCTTACTCTCGACAATCTCTGCATGGAATATTCGTTCGCTGCAACGGGCGACTACCGTCATGCACCACTTTGCCTGCAGATGCCGGATTTCGGGTATTCCAACGATTTCCGATACAGCAGCCATACGATTTATGAGGGGACCTATAAGGAGAATGAACAGACAAAAATGCCCTTTGCAAAAGACCGCGCACAGACCGGCAAATCCGGGGCTTCTACCCTTGACATTACGCTGAAGGATACCGTGTACCCGGTGTTCCTGCATTTGATTTATACGTTTTTCGAGCAAAATGATGTGATCACAAGGCGCGTCAAACTCGAAAATCAATGCGGAAAGGACATCTGTATTTCCAAAATAATGAGCCTGGTGATGGATTTGCCGGAAAAGGACTACAATCTCCACACTTTCGACGGCCTCTGGGCAAAAGAAAGGCATGAGAACAAAAAGGCTCTCGTATCAGGGCTTTATGTCAACGATTCTACAACAGGGAGCAGTTCGAACCGGCATAATCCATTCATCATGCTGTCAAAAGAGAACTGTACGGAAGAATCCGGAGAATGCATTGGCGTTAACCTGATTTATTCGGGAAACCATTATGAGGCTGTCGAAGTATCCGGGTATGGGAAAACCCGAATCATGACAGGCATTAACCCTTTTCAATTTGCATGGACATTGGGCAATAACGATGCTTTCTATACACCGGAAGCCGTTCTTTCCTATAGCAGGGAAGGGTATAACGGACTCTCCCGCAATATGCACAGCTTTATCAGTCACCATATCATTTCGCCGGACTGGGCGCAAAGGCCCAGACCGATTCTTATCAACAACTGGGAAGCGACCTATTTTGATTTTTCGGGTACCAAACTCCTTAAGATTGCCAGGGCGGCCAAAAGTCTCGGCATGGAAATGATTGTTCTGGATGACGGATGGTTCGGAAACCGGTCGGATGATACGACCTCTCTTGGGGATTGGAAAGCCAATGAGAAGAAACTCGGAGGTACGCTCAAAAAACTCGCCGAGAAGATTAATACGATCGGACTGCAATTCGGGCTTTGGTTTGAACCGGAAATGATCAGTGAGAAGAGCGATCTTTTCCGGAAACATCCGGACTGGGCTGTCAGGGCACCGGACCGTGAGGCATATTCCGGCAGGAACCAATGGGTGCTTGATCTGACCCGGCAGGAAGTACGCGATTATATTGTATCTGCCGTTACAGAAGTGTTGGAAAGTGCGCCGATAGAATATGTAAAGTGGGATATGAACCGCCATTTGTCCGATGCATATTCTGCAAGTCTCGGACAACGGCAAGGTGAGTTCTGTCATCGGTATATCGAAGGCGTCTACGAGGTGATGGACCGCATCACGACAGCCTTTCCACAAGTGCTTTTTGAAAGCTGTTCGTCTGGAGGCAATCGTTTTGACCTTGGGATGCTGTGCTATATGCCGCAGATTTGGGTCTCGGACAACACGGATGCCAACGAAAGAACGCACATTCAGAGAGGGACGTCCTTCGGATATCCGCTCTCCGCAATGGCGGCGCATGTGAGCGCAGTGCCCAATCATCAGACGCTGAGAAGCATATCGCTCGAGACAAGATTTAACGTGGCAAGCTTTGGCGTACTCGGCTATGAAATTGACATAACCAAGCTGACAAGGGCTGAAAAGAAGGTGATATCAGAGCAGATAGGGTTCTATAAAGCACACCGTGCACTATTTCAGTTCGGTACATTTTCAAGGCTTACGTCCGATGATAATCACTGTATCTGGCAAGTCGTTTCGGAAGATAAAAAAGAGGGAGTCGTCCTTTTCTATCAAAGGACCGGTATGCCGAACGCCCAGGGTGATGTCCTCAAAGTATCGGGACTTATGGCGGATATGCTTTACGAGGTGACAACCCGCAGGCAATTTATGTCGATCAGACAGTTTGGAAGTCTTGCAAGCCAGGCATCGCCGGTTCCGATTACGGATGAAGGCATTATTCAGTCAGTCATTAACAAGGTCTATATGCTGGAGAGTGAAAAAGAGCAGTACTGTGCATACGGCGATCTGCTAATGCAGGCAGGAATCAAATTAGGGCAGCAGTTTGGCGGAACCGGATATAACTATCAGACACGGGTCATGGGTGATTTTTCATCAAGGCTATATGAAATCAGGGCAATAGAGGAAGCGGAAGATTCCAGGCCGTTATAAGAACAGCAAAATCCATTCGGGAAAGGAACAGCATATGGACAAATCTGAAATCATTTTCGGCAATGAAATGAGTAAAAAGACAATACGGAAAGCCTCAAAATCCAAGCAGAAGTATGTGAAGAAATTCGGCGACGACAAAGATGCCCGTTATATCCTCTCCACTTCTGTAAATGCCTCCATCGGAGAATCCCTGGGTGTCAGAAACATAAACATTACCAGTGGCATGGTCAGCGGACAACCGGATTTTGACAGGGAAAAGGGCATTATTGTTGGTAATATCCGTATGGGGTTCGGGCATTACCGGATTGCAATGGCCATTGCATCCGCCGCAAATGCAATGGGCTTTACACCGTACTGGATGGATCTCAATTCCTATAAGGAGACTACGGGCGGCAAGGTTATTAATGCGCAGAACAAACTGTACTCTTTCGGGTCCCGATTGTCAGGTAAGAGCCGACTGTTCAATCATTTTGTGTGGGAACCGATGAATTATGAAGGATTCAGACAAATCTCCTACAATGCGGCAGACCAGAAGAACGCGGAATTGATGACTTCCGTTTTCGGGGATATTCCCAAAGAATTGCCTTTTGTCGCAACGCACGTGTGGCCGGCGCAGGCCGCTGTACATGCAGGCATGAAGCACGTTGTGAATGCAATTCCCGATAACTGGCCGATGGCGCTTCATTTGTCGGAGGGCAGTATCCATACGGTACAGACCCACTCTGCTTATTTGGGATACCGTATCCTGAACGGGATGAATAAGGACGAAATCCTTAAAGCCATGCCGGCCGGGGACATCCGGTATACCGGGCATTATATCGACCACGAATTGGTCTCAAATATTGTGACGGACTGTGAAGCAAGGATGAAGCGGGCTCAAGACGGTCAACCACTGCGTTTTCTTCTGACGATCGGGGGAGCCGGGGCACAAAAAGAAATTTTTGCCGCCATTATTTCACATTTGCTCCCCTATGTTGAGACCAAAAAAGCAGCTCTTTATATCAATGTCGGGGATTACAAAAATGTATGGGAAGACCTGCTCAAAGAAATTCCCCATTTGAAGCAGCATGCCGTTGAACATTTCAATAACTGGAAGGAGACGGCTGCATTTGCCGGCGCTGCGCTGTGCGGAGAAGTGGAAGGGGTTCACGGATTCTGGCACGAGAATATTTTTGAAGCCGTATATACGAGCAATCTTCTCATGAGAAGCGCAGATGTACTGGTAACCAAGCCAAGCGAACTTGCATTCTATCCGATTCCTAAGCTGTTTATCAGACGTGTCGGAGGCCATGAACAGTGGGGGGCCGTTCATTCCGCTGAAATCGGCGACGGAACACTGGAGTGCAGGGATATTCCCCACACGCTGCAGATGATCGAGCTGTTTTTGGAAGACGGAAAATTACTCGGTGATATGTGCATCAATATAGTGCAAAACAAAGAAGCGGGCATATATGACGGAGCATATAAAGTAGTCGAACTTGCAATGAACAAGAAGAACAAATGATTTGAGGAGGGGCATAGCATGAAGAATCTTACAACGGGAAAAATCTGGCTATTTGCAATCGGGCAGTATGGATGGGCGTTATTATCCGGTCTTATCTCAAACTGGTTGGTGTACTTTTATCAGCCGGACATTGCATCTAAAAGTGCAGTACAGATTCTGTTCATACCGCAGGGCAGGATCTTTCTGGGAATTGTTACGGTAATAGGTGCAATCACGGCGATCGGACGCATTTTCGATGCATTCACCGACCCCTGGATTGCATCACTTTCGGATAAATGCAAATCAAAAAACGGAAGAAGAATTCCGTTCCTGAAACTTGCTTCCATTCCGCTTGCCATATCGACCTTTCTTGTTTTCATGGCACCTGTCGGGAGAACAAGCTGGATCAATGCAGTCTGGCTCTTTGTCCTGGTAATGGTCTACTACCTGGCAATCACGGCCTACTGCACTCCGTATACAGCACTCATTCCGGAGCTTGGGCATACACAGGAGCAGCGGCTGAACATTTCGACGGTTATCTCGCTGACATTCATTATCGGAATGGCAACGGCCTATGCAGCACCTGTTATCTGGGGCGTATTCGAGCCCTCTATGGGAAGAGTCCCGGCCATGCGTACAGCATTCGGCATTCTTTCGTCCATCGCACTTATATGTCTCCTGGTACCGGTTTTTGCTATCCGGGAAAAAGATTATGTTACGGCCGTACCGGTAGAAGGATCGGCATTTTCCTCCCTGGTCAAGACATTCAGGAATAAGGATTTCCGCATTTTTGTAGGCTCGGATGTCCTTTACTGGGTTGCCCTCACCATGTTTCAGACAGGTCTTCCTTTCTTCGTAACGTCTCTTCTGAAACTGCCGGAGACCATGGCTACCGTCTATTTTGTACTGATGACAGCACTGTCACTGGTGTTCTATATTCCGATTAATATCATTGCCAAAAAGATCGGGAAGAAAAAGCTCGTCCTTATGGCATTCTTCCTGTTTGCCGGAACCTATCTGTATACCACATTCCTCGGAAGCGGACTTGGCATCAGCCCGGTAGCGCAGGGATATATCCTTGCCATCGCAGCTGCACTTCCCATGGCAATCTTTGGCATCCTGCCCCAGGCGATGGTGGCGGATATTTCCCAGAGCGACAGCATCGCAACGGGTGAGAACAGGGAAGGCATGTTTTATGCCGCTAGGACTTTTGCTTTCAAACTGGGACAAAGCGTATCTATGCTTGTTTTCACAGGAATTGTTACCATCGGAGCTGTAAACGGAACCGGATACCGTATCGCTGCAGGTACTGCAGCCGTTGTATGCCTTCTGGGCGGAATCGTATTGTTTGGCTTCAATGAAAAAAAGATTAATAACTCAATTGC
>JADGQQ010000105.1 GCA_017881645.1 Clostridia bacterium | reverse complement strand
TTCCATCCGGAATTCAAGTCGCGTCCCAACCGTCCGCACCCGCTTTTCTTCGGCTTCATCAAAGCAGCCAGAGAATTTGCCGAGACGCATGGAATAAATGAATAAGAGAAAGTCAACGGTTAAAAACCGCAAATGAGTATCTAAGACTTCAAAAACGAAAAGTAATGGAATCAGCCGGGGGAATTGAAAAATTCTTCCGGCTTTTCTTCTAACCAGGTACAGAGGAGAAGTCCCGCCCAGACGGCTTCGAACGGAAGATCGTAAACGGGAGTCACTCCCGCGGCCAACAGTTCCCGTGTGGTTGAATAGGGTATGCGGTTCTTTTCGATCGGTGCGATAAAGAGATGCTTGCCATTCGCTTTGCACATATCCTGCAGGTACAGGAGAGAATAGGGAGAATTTCGCGGTTCCGTACAGGCGGTTCCGGAGTGGTACAGCCGCTGAAGAACAAACGAGAACTCCCGGCGGGTCAGAAGGAGAGAGCGAAAATTGATTCCGACACATGCATCCAGGACAAGAACCGTTTCCGGAGAAGGGAGCATGCCGAGTGAAGACAAACGGTTCAGATGACTGCGGGCTGAGACAGGAGAATCTGTCGAAGGGAAAAGATCGTTTTCTTCAAGATGCCCATCCGTCATTATCCCGAAGTGCTGGTTTTTGTAACTGTAAAAATCATTTGTTTGAGGGTCAGCCTGCAGTATTTTTCCGGCGGAGTGGACATAGTTCGTCCCGCCAATGCTCCGGCTTACCACAAAAACACCGGACGTAATCTGAGAAAGAAGTGCGAGGGCATTCCGGAAATTGATGACTCCGTCGCTTTCCGGATCATCCAGAGGCTTTTTGCTTCCGACAAACACAACCGGAATGCCGAGACCGGAAAGCAGCAAATGGGCCAATTGTGCTGTATAGGCCATTGTATCTGTTCCATGAGCTATCAGAATACCGTCGTATATTTTTGCGGAGCACGCACTGGCAATCGTTCCAAAAAGACGAAACAGCATTTCGGGGGTCATGTTTTCGCTGAGAATACTGAAGGGTTCGCATATGTCAAAATGCACCGTATCTTCCGGAATGTCCTGCAGTAAGATGTGCGGAGGATCGCTGATTTCAAAGACCCGGCCTGTGGAGCGGCTGGAAATCGTACCGCCCGTAAAAACGGCAAGAACATGCGGTTTTCTCGATTCTCCGGCGGACATCATACGCGGGCTTCTTTCCCGGGGGTTTCCGAACCCGATTCGAGTGAAGATAAATACGCATCCGCAGACAGGGCGGCAACCAGCCCTTCACCGAGAGATTTTGCGACTTGAAGCGGCTTGCCCGTGCAGTCTCCTGCGGCAAAAACGCCGGGTATGTTCGTTGCCTGCGTCCTGTCTGTGAGAATGTAATTCTTTTCCATAGTCAGGCCGGAAAGAAGGGATTGCATTGCAATGGAGGCGCGAAGAATAAAAACGCCCGCTACTGGAAGAGTCTCGTTTTCCGTCGTAAGTGCCGTAACAAAATCATCCCCTTCAATTCTGAAGGCAGAGGCATGAAGGACATGTTCAAACGTGTTTTCCGGAACGGTAAGGCCCCAACGCCGGAGATCCGCCGGATTGATGAAGAGCGTAACGGAACATCCGATCTTTGTCAGGTGAACAGCCTCTTCAATCGCATCTTTGGAACGGGCGATTACGGCAACCGGCCGGCCGCGGTACAGCATGCCGTCACAGGTGGCGCAGTAGCTGACGCCGCGTCCCAGAAAATTCTCTTCTCCCGGATACATCGACGTCACCGCAACGCCTGTGGACAAAATAACTGCGCGCGCCATTAGGATATGGCTGCCGTACGCAATCTGAAATCCGGGTTTCGCACCTGTTTTGGAGGAACCGAAATCAAAGGGCATCACAACAAGCGCCTGACCTTTGATAGAGACAGCACCCATTTGCTCTGCGTGTGCATGAAAAAGATCTAAAAGTTCCGCACCGCTTTTTCCGGGCATGCCGGGCATATTATCGATGACAGAAGCCTTGTACAGATAACTGTCCCGGTAATCGCCCGATAGAATAACGACGCTTCTGCCGCGGGTCCGTCCGTTGATCGCGGACGAATATCCTGCGGGCCCCCCGCCGATTACTGCAATATCGACCGGTTCGGTCTCGTAGAAATCCATCGTTTCTTCTGCAGAAAGCCGGGGAGAAGGAGTGATATTCGCTTTATTTGCCATAGGATCACCTCGTTTTGTTTTCAAAGGAATACCTTTGCTATAATGTAAACACATTCGAATATCATTTGTCGATGCTTGTTGGGGGAAATATGAGACTAATCAGTTGGAATGTCAATGGAATCCGGGCGGTCGCCAATAAAGGGTTTGCCGAAAGCATAGTCAGGTTTGACGCCGATATTCTGTGTCTGCAGGAAACCAAAGCACAGCAGGAACAGCTTTCTTTTGACCTGACCGATATTCCCGGATATCGAAGTTATTTTCACAGTGCAGATAGGAAAGGGTATTCCGGAACCGCCGTTTATTCGAGAATTGAGCCTGTGAGCGTCTCGTACGGACTTGGAAACGATCGTTTTGATCATGAGGGGCGGACGATAGAAGTCGATTTCGGAGACTTTATTTTATACAATATCTACTTTCCGAACGGTGGACAGGGCCCGGAGAGGCTGAAGTTCAAACTCGACTTTTACGACTGCTTTCTTGAGCGGATTTCGAACCAGATGGAAACGGGGAGAAATATTATCGTATGCGGTGATGTGAATACCGCACACAGGGAAATTGATCTGGCCAATCCCGCCGCAAATGCGTCCATTTCCGGATTTATGCCGGAAGAACGGGTATATATGGACCAGTTTGCCGAGAAAGGTCTGGTCGACACATACCGGATGCTGTATCCGGATAAAGAAAAAATGTATACATGGTGGTCCTATAAAACCTATGCCCGGACGAGGAATGTCGGGTGGAGAATTGACTATTTTTTCGTCAGCGGCAACCTGCGGAATCGTGTTATGGATGCAGGGATGCTCAGTGAAGTTGAGGGTTCGGATCACTGCCCGATTTTTCTTGAGATCTCCCGGGCGGACTGAAATACCCCTGTTTTGCCTATGTTTTGATCTTTTTGAATGCATTTGCTGTGATATAATGCCTTCTATAATCTCGTTAACGAGGTGTTTTCTTTCGTAATGGAAGAAAGCATTACGGACTGCGTTGTAATTCACTTAAGGAGAAATACATGAATAGAACCATTTTGAAGGCCATTGTCACAGTGCTGTCGGTAACCATGATGACAGCCGGAGTTGCGACTCTTACTTCCTGCAAATCAACAGACAAGAACAAAACGAACGGAACAGACACGACCTCTTCGGAGAGCCTTGGAACCGCATCAACAACGGGCAGCAGCACATCAGCCTCGCCAACGATGCTGCCGAGTGTTGCGAAGGGTACAATGGCGATTAATAATCTGACCATTCCCGCCGTGGAATTCGATTTTTACTACTATACGATTTATTCCTCCTACGCACAGTATGCTTCTTATGGGTCACTTCCCACAGTCGCTGCGGACGGAAGTCTCGATCTGACGGCTCTTTGCAATCTTCCCGGATATGAGACGCTGAACTGGGGAGATTATCTGATGAACTACTCGCAGAGGCAGCTGCAGGATTCGTATATTTTCTCGGATTATGCCGCAAAAGAAGGTATGACCCTTACTGCGGATGACCAGAAAACGATTGATTCTTTCTTCACATCCGTGCAGTCCTACGCCGACCAGTACAGCATGTCGCTCGATGATTATCTGAAGACCATGTACGGAGCCGAAGCAAACAAGGAGAACCTGATACCGGTCGTGTCCAGATTCCTTCTTGCTGATCGATATCTGACGGACGTTAAGAGCAAATACTCCTTTACGGATGCGGAACTTCTGGCTTTTTACACGGCAAACAAAGACTCCTATAAGAATACGGATCTTCCTACCGTAAGGCACATTCTGTTCCTCGCAACCGTCGGAGTTTCCGGATCTCCTGACGCTACGGCGGACCAGCTTGCCGCTGCCAAGGCGCTCGCGGATGCGGCACTGGCCAAGGTTAATACCTATGAGGATATGATAACGGTCGGTGATGCTGCGAAAGCTGACGGAACGGCAAAGGAATCGGCGGAATACAAAGGCATCAAGACGGGAGATATGGTTCCCGAATTCGAAACATGGTGCTTTGATGCTTCCCGTAAACCCGGAGACAAGGCCGTCGTCAAGACGGAATACGGCTATCACGTCATGTATTATGTCGGCACACAGAAAGACTGGATGAATGATGCGCTGAAGTCTCTGACCGATACAAAATTCAACGCGTATCTTACTGAAAATGAAACGCTGCCTCAGTACAAACTGGTGATTAGCTGACAGGAAAAGCATGACTGTGTCATATCATGACAGAAAATGACTATATTATGAACCGCGTCTGTGAGACAATTATCTCGCGGACGCGGTTTTTTTATGTTCTGCGGACGCTTTGTTTTTATGTTTTGATCCAGAGAAAAGAGGGATAACATGGATAATTTTACTTTTCAAAGCCCAACAAAATTCGTATTTGGAAAAGGCACCGAGACGCAGGTCGGAGATCTCGTAAAGCAGACAGGCGCAACAAAAGTATTGATTCATTTTGGCGGCGGTTCCGTACAAAGATCCGGACTGCTGGATCGGGTGAAGGCATCTCTTGACGCAGCCGGCATACCATACGTTTCTCTGGGCGGAGTTCTTCCCAATCCAACGGATAAAATTGTATATGAAGGTATCGAGCTCTGCAGAAAAGAGAACGTGGATCTGATTCTGGCTGTCGGAGGAGGATCATCGATTGATTCGGCCAAAGCCATCGGTGTCGGCGTTCCTTACGAGGGAGATTTCTGGGATTTTTATTCCGGTAAAAAGCATGCAAAGAAGACGCTTCCTGTTGCGACCGTTCTTACCATTGCCGCCGCCGGATCGGAAGGTTCGGAGAGTTCGGTTATTACCAAAGAAGAGGGGAGCTTCAAGCGCGGATATACCGAAGAACTGATACGTCCCGTATTTTCCATACTGAATCCCGCTTTGACGCAGACTCTTCCGCAGAACCAGACTGCAGCGGGAGCCGCGGATATTATGGCGCACATTTTTGAGAGATATTATACCAACACGCTGGACGTTGAAGTTACGGACCGTCTCTGCGAAGCACTTCTTCTGACGATGCTTCACGAGCTTCCGAAAGTTATTGCCGATCCGAATGATTATGAGGCGAGAGCCAATATTATGTGGACCGGCATGGTCGCACACAATAATCTCATCGGTGTCGGCCGCCAACAGGACTGGAGCAGTCATGGCATCGAACATGAACTGTCGGCTTTGTATGGCATTGCCCACGGCGCGGGACTGGCTGTCGTATTCCCCGCATGGATGAAATACACGATGCATCACGACGTAATGCGTTTCGCACAGATGGCAACCCGCGTTTTCGGGTGTGATATGGATTTTGCAAATCCGGAGAGAACGGCACGCATGGGGATTGAACGGCTGGAAGCCTTCTGGAGCTCCTGCGGTCTGCCCATCCGTTTGCAGGATGTCGGCGGGAGAGAAGAAGATATCTCCTACCTTGCCGGACATATCGGGCTCGGTGACGGAACGATGGGAAGCTTTGTTCCTCTGACCACGTCGGATGTTATCGGGATTTACAAACTCATGCTCCGGTAAAATTCACAGCACAAAACGCATGCGGGATTGCTTCGAAAATAACCTCGAAGGACGACATCAAACACTTGTTCCCCTCAAAAATAGAAATTTGTAAACACATACCACAAACACGTCATTTCCCCGTATAATGAATGCAGCATTCGAGGGGGGTGGCGTGTTTGTTTCTTGTCTTCATTTTCTTTTGGACGATAGCCATCTTCATGTGGTGCAGCGTGGGACGCAGTCCGTCGCATTTCTGGGCGGCCTTTGCGTTTTTCTTTTTCGGGTGCGGAGGACTGGCTGCAGTTCTGAGTGATTATGCGAAAACCCGGCCGACACTGCAGCTCGTCGTGGGCTTTTTATCTTCGTTGAATTATTTCTGGGCACCCTTTTCGCTTCTGATTTTTTCGCTATATGATTCCGGATGGATGACGAAGAAGAAACTTCGTCACCTGCTTGTGCTGCTGCTTTGCGCAGTACCCGCTATAAGTGCGTATTTTGTATTTCCCGCAATTGACATGTTTAAAGGGCCGCTTCCGGCAGCAGACCGGATTCGGGACACACAGATTATGACCATCGTGATTCTGCCGTACTATCTGCTTGTAACGATTATTTTACTGGTGAGCTGGCTCCGGGAAAAGGACCGCGTTCTTCGTGCTGACAAATCAGTCAGCTGCCTGCTGATCATTCCTTCCGCACTTCTCTATTATTGCCTGAGCTACCTGATTCCGTCGACAGGCGTCGTCGGGGCGTGGAGGATCAGCATTGTTCTCATCATCGGAGTCTCCGTACTGTTTGTAGGGTTTGGGATTCGTCAGAGTGTCATGGGACTCCATTTTCATCAGGAAAACACCAATCTTGAACAAACGAAGCAGGCGGTTATTCAAGGAACCGGAGTTCTTCATCATGCAATCAAAAACAACCTCCTCTCCCTTCGGCTTTCTCTGCAGAATGCACAGTTTCAGTCGGCGCAGGGAAATCCGGATCTGGAGATTTTCAAAAAAGACATTGCGCTCGCCATGGAATCCTGTGAACATACGCTGGCGATTCTGGACCGCATCCATCTGCAGTTTCAGCCGATCCGGATCACGCCGGAGATGTGTTCGATTATTCCGATTATTGATCAGGCGATTAACCAGAGTCTGCAGACATACCCTCATAAGAATATTCGCGTGGACAGAAGCTGGGAAATCTCTCCGAGAGTGTTCTGCGATCCGGTTCACATTCGGGAAACGATTCTGAATCTGACAAACAATGCCATGGAAGCCATGAATGAGGATACAGAGGGACACCTGAGCGTCCGTACATTTGACCGGCGCGGAAAGCTCGGAATACAGATTACGGACAACGGGTGCGGTATTACAAGAAAGCAGACCCGATATTTAGGAACGCCTTTGGTTACAACCAAAGTGGGTAAAAATCATTTTGGTCTCGGTCTTTACTATGTTAAAAAAATAGCGGATCTGCATGATGCCCAATTCGACCTCCGGACGCTGCCCAAGGGCGGATCTGTCGCTGAACTGGTTTTTCCTGCAAATCGAATCTCGGGAGGTGATTCTGTTGGCGGAGCGATATAGGGTAGCCATTCTGGATGATGAGCCCGTATGGACAGAGTCTATCGTATCTCTTCTTGCAAGGGCTCCGGAAATTGAGGTTGTCGGTACGGCCGCCACACAAAATGATGCAGTAACGATCGCCCGCGAGAAGTCACCGGATCTTTTTCTTGTGGATATGAATCTCGGACATGCCTGGAAAACGGGCATTTCCGCCACAATTGAAATTCTCGACGCATCACCTGCAACGGATGTTATTGTGCTTACCGCCACGGAATGCGACCAGCAGGTTATCGATGCCGTATCTGCAGGAGCGATCGATTATCTGCAGAAGAGCAACTGCGAACTTCTTCTTCCGGCCATACTTCGACATATGCGCGGAGAATTTTCTCCCGGCACCGTTCTTGCCAAGTCCTATGCATCCCTTCGGCGCGAACATCTTGCGCAGTCTCTGTCGGATCAGGAATATGAGATTCTTAAACATCTTTCGCAGAACACGAGCCGTTCGCAGATTACATCTTCGATGAATAAATCGGAAAGTACGGTCAAGACACAGATTCGAAGCCTGCTGCATAAGCTGGGCGTATCCAATACATCGGAAGCCGTGAGCAAAATGAAGCACGGCGGCATCTATTTTCCGGAAAACAATCAGGAAGACATCGACGCGCACAAACAGCAAAAAACAAAGAAAAAATAAGCATACGACCGGAGAATCGGTTCGCAGACGCCGTTTTGCTTGCACTTGACGGTCGTCCGTGATAGAATTTTTTAGATTAAAATCATACAATTGTGCGGGGTTAACATAGCTTTTCGCAGATAGAGGAGACAGCAACTCATGGAATATTCTTCGGGTAAGGAAATACTACAAGTCACCACTTTTGAGGGACTGCAGAGCTATGCCGAAAAGAATCAGCAGGCCATTCTCCATGGCGCTGTTCATAACATCCGGGATATGGGCAACTTCGCCTTTATTGTTCTTCGCATTCCGGCCGGACTGGTACAATGCGTATGGGACAAATCCTCAGGAGATCAGACTGTTTTTGATCAGCTTCGGCCCGAGTGTACAATCGAACTGGCCGGTGAATCACATCTCGAAGCCCGCGCTCCCGGCGGTGTGGAAATTCATGTGCAGCAAATTACATTATTGTCGAGTCCTGCGGAGGACTTTCCGATTAATCTCTCCAGAAGAGAATTGGGAATCAATCTCGATACCGATTTAAATAATCGCCCTCTCACACTTCGTTCCGGCGCAATGCGGGCCCGTTTTCGCATCCAGGCCGCCGTCGTTCGCGGATTCAGGGAGTTTTTGGATGCGAACGGCTTCACGGATATCCGTACTCCGAAGATCGTCGGAGGTAATGCCGAGGGCGGAACGAACGTTTTCCGCCTGGATTATTTCGGGAAGAAGGGCTTTCTCGCCCAGAGCCCGCAGTTTTACAAGCAGACAATGGTCGGCGTATTCGAGCGAGTATATGAAATCGGACCGGTTTTCCGCGCCGAGAAGCACAGTACAAACCGTCACCTGAACGAATATATCAGCCTGGACTTTGAAATGGGCTACATTAAGAGCTTTACCGATATCATGGATATGGAGACGGCTTGTCTGATATACATTTTTGATCTGCTGCGCAGAGACTGCGCCCGTGAATGTGCGGCGCTCGGGGTTAAGATTCCGTCCTTTACGGAAATCCCGACCGTGAAATTCCGCGATGCGAAGGAACTGATTGCGGCGGAATACGGACATAAAATCAAAGACCCGTATGATCTTGAGCCTGTGGAAGAGCAGCTGATCAGCCGGTATTTTAAAGAGAAATACAACAGCGAACTTGTATTTGTCACGCATTATCCCGTGAAGAAGCGCCCTTTCTATGCGAAGGATGACCCGGAAGACAGCCATTTCACGCTGTCCTTTGACTTGCTCTTCCGTGGTATGGAGATTACGACGGGCGGCCAGCGCATTCACGAATATCAGGAACAGATCGATAAAATGATTTCGAAGGGTCTTGACCCGGAGGGATTCACGAATTACCTTATGATTCACAAATACGGCATGCCGCCGCACGGAGGTCTCGGATTGGGACTGGAACGGCTCTGCATGAAGCTTTTCGACGACAATAACGTACGGTACTCCGCTCTCTTTCCGAGAGATCTGAACCGTCTGGAGCCCTGACAGGAGGAACAAACATGGAAATAACGATGGATCTGATCTCCTATCTGGAAGAATTGGGTAGAATCCGTCTTACGGATGAAGAGAAGGCAAAGACCCTGACTGATCTCAAGTCCATCCTCGAATACATGGACAAGCTCAACGAATTGGATACGAGTTCCGTAGAACCTCTTTCGCACGCATTCCCTCTGACCAATGTGTACCGGGAGGATGTTGTCACGAACGGGGATCTTCGCGACGCGATTCTTGCCAATGCACCCACGCAGAAAGACGGATGCTTCAAGGTTCCCAAGACCGTTGAGTAACGATGAATCCGGTCGGATTCAATAAATACGTCCATTTTGGAGAAAGGTCTTCGTTATGAATAAAGATCAGATACTCAGCATGACGGCACTTGCACTCGGGCAGGCGATTCGTGATAAAAAAACCACAAGCGTCGAGGCAACAGCCGCGCTGCTTGCTGCAATTTCAGAGAATGAGCCGAAATACAACTGCTATATAAGCGTTTTTGAAAAACAGGCGCTGTCCGATGCGAAAGCTGTGCAGGTCAAAATTGATTCCGGAGAACTCACGTCGCCTCTGGCCGGTGTTCCCGTCGCCATCAAAGACAACATGTGTACAAAAGACCGCCAGACCACATGCGGCTCGAAAATACTGTCCAATTTCATCCCTCCGTATTCCGCCACGATGGTCAGCAAGCTCGAAGCGGCCGGTGCCGTCATCATCGGGAAACTGAACATGGATGAATTTGCGATGGGATCCACAACGGAGACTTCCTACTACGGCGTTACAAAGAATCCCTGGGACGTGTCCCGCGTACCCGGCGGTTCGTCCGGCGGTGCAGCGGCGGCGGTCTCGGCCGGAGAAGCTTTCCTGGCCTTTGGTTCCGATACGGGCGGCTCGATCCGTCAGCCCTGTTCTTTCTGCGGTGTCAGCGGTATCAAGCCGACATACGGTACTGTTTCGCGTTTCGGACTGGTAGCTTATGCATCTTCTCTCGATCAGATCGGACCGATCGGACAGAACATTCTGGACTGTGCCGCGGCTTTGAATATTGTCATGGGCAAAGACCCGAAGGATCAGACGACCATGGACTCGACACCGGTGGATCTCGACGAAGCCCGTGCATTTGACGTGAAAGGTCTTCGCATCGGCATACCGCTGGATTATTTCGGTGAGGGTCTTGATCCCGATGTAAAAGCCCGTGTCCTGGAAGCCGCAGAAAAGCTCAAATCCATGGGCGCCATTTTGGAAGAATTCCGCCTGCCGATCGTCGAATATGCGGTTCCGACCTATTACATTATTGCCTGTGCGGAAGCGTGTTCGAACCTGTCCCGTTTTGACGGCATCAAATACGGCTTCCGGGCGGAAGGCGCCAAAGATCTTCTCGATGTATATTTCAAAAGCCGCAGCGAAGGCTTCGGTCTTGAAGTCAAGCACCGCATCATGCTCGGGAATTTTGTGCTGTCCTCCGGATATTATGATGCATACTACAGGAAAGCCCTGCAGGTAAAGGCTCTGATTAAGAAATCATTTGACGAAGCTTTTGCCAAATATGATCTTATTCTCGGACCGACAGCTCCGACAACGGCGCTGCCGATCGGAGAAAGCCTGTCGGATCCGCTCAAGATGTATCTGGGCGACATTTATACGGTCCTTGTCAACATTGTCGGTCTGCCTGCGGCGACCATCCCGTGCGGACTGGATTCCCGCGGTCTTCCGGTCGGAATGCAATTGATTGGCAATCACCGGCAGGAGCAGACGATCATCAACGCTGCGGCCGCTTTCCAGCGGGCGACGGACTTTCATCTGCAGAAGCCAAATCGGAATGAGGGTCAAGTATGAGTACATATGAAATCGTCATGGGCCTTGAGGTCCATGTAGAGCTGTCAACAAAATCCAAAATATTCTGCGGATGCTCCACGGAGTTCGGCGGGGCACCGAATACACACGTTTGTGAAGTCTGTTCCGGCATGCCGGGTACGCTCCCCACGCTCAATCGTCAGGTGGTGGAGTACGCCATCCGTGCCGGCGTTGCGACAAACTGCGAAATCACGCACTACAATAAATTCGACCGGAAAAACTTTTTCTACCCGGATATGCCGAAAGCCTATCAGGTCTCGCAGCTATATCTGCCGATCTGCCGAAACGGACACGTCGACATTACGGTCGACGGACGCACAACCCATATCGGCATTCACGAGATCCACATGGAGGAAGATGCCGGCAAACTTGTACACGATCCATGGGACGATTGTACTCTGGTTGATTACAACCGCTGTGGCGTACCTCTGATCGAGATCGTATCTGACCCCGATTTCCGCAGCGCGGAGGAGGTCGTTGCTTATCTCGAAAAGCTCAAAGCCGTCCTTCAGTATCTGGGTGTGTCCGACTGTAAAATGCAGGAGGGATCCATGCGTGCCGATATTAACTTGTCCATTCGTCCGGTGGGGCAGGCAGAATACGGTACCCGTACAGAGATGAAAAACATGGCTTCACTGAAGGCGATTTCCCGGGCCATTGCCGGTGAATCCAAGCGCCAGATCGAGCTTCTGAAAGAGGGCGGCAAGGTGCGGCAGGAGACGAGGCGATGGGATGACAACAAAGGTCATTCCTATGCCATGCGCTCCAAGGAAGATGCACAGGACTATAAGTATTTCCCGGAGCCGGATCTGATTCCGATCGAAATTGACCGGGATCACGTTGAAAGAGTCCGCGCATCCCTGCCGGAACTGCCGGAAGCAAAAAGAGACCGTTACATCCGTGAATACGGACTTCCGGAATATGATGCCGACATTCTGACGGGATCGAAGTATCTCGTTGTGATTTTTGAGCGGACCGTGGAGCTCTGCAGCAATCCCAAAGACGCATCCAACTGGATCATGACGGATCTGCTGAAGATGTGCAATGATGCGCAGATTCTTCCGGAAGATATGCATTTTTCACAGGATTCACTGGGCGCTATCCTGAAAATGGTATCGGAAGGCAAAATCAACCGCGGAACCGGACGCAAGGTTTTTGCCGAGGTTTTTGCAAATGATGTCGATCCGGAAGTGTATGTTGCGCAGCACGGACTGGTACAGGTCTCGGATTCCGGCTCCATTGAACCGGCCATTTCCGAGGTGCTTGCGCAAAATCAAAAGGCGGTCAACGAATACCTGGCGGGAAATGAAAAGAACTTTCAATTCCTGGTCGGACAATCCATGAAGGCGCTTCGCGGCAAGGCGGATCCGCAGGTTGTGCGCGAAGTATTGCTGTCGCTGCTCGAAAAGTGTGAAAGGCCGTCTTGAGATAATCGTCAAAATCTGCTATATTCTCTTTCATAGATACATTATTTTTCAGTAAATGCGGGGCATTTGCGAAAAATATGTTTGCGAGGGTGATTTACCCGCTTTTAGGAAGGAAGGACAGGAACACTGTGCCAGACGACAGCATCGTCCCCATACTCGGTGATTTACTCGTTGTATTCATCTTTGTTCTGATCAATGCATTTTTTTCTGCCACAGAAATGGCAGTTATCACCTTAAATGACAACAAAGTCCGAAAAATGGCAGAGGAAGGCAACAAGAGCGCCCGGAAAATTCTACGCTTTATTGAGACTCCCGGACGGTTTTTAGCCATCATTCAGGTAGGCGT
Source organism: Clostridia bacterium (assembly GCA_017881645.1). Lineage (GTDB taxonomy): Bacteria > Bacillota > Clostridia > Saccharofermentanales > Saccharofermentanaceae > Firm-13. The sequence goes on along the minus strand of JADGQQ010000105.1, from coordinate 802 downwards.
GACTTTTGCTGGGTTTTTGTCATCGGCTTTTGCATCGGACAAATTTTCAATTCGCCTCAAGTACGCGTTGGATCCCGGCGATCACTATTCATTCTTAAAGCCCTTGAGTATGGTTGTTGTTACCATCATTTTGTCATATTTTTCTCTCGTATTGGGGGAACTGGTTCCAAAGCGTCTTGCGCAGAAGTTTCCGGAGAAGATTGCTTTTGCCGCCGCGAGTATTGTCAAAGGCTTCGGTATAATCATGTCTCCGTTCGTTAAGCTTCTTACACTGTCGACAAATACGATTCTCCGTATGATGGGAATTGATCCGCATGCGAACGACCGCAATGTGACCGAGGAAGAAATTCGCATGATGGTCGATGTCGGAAGCGAGTCGGGCAGCATCAAAGACGACGAAAAACAGATGATCGAGAATATTTTCGAGTTTAATGACAAGGAAGTATCGGAAATCATGACGCACCGCACCAAAATCGTATCGCTTTCCATGGACGCAACATATGCCGAGGTCATGGATGTGGCGACAAACGAGAAATTCACGCGGATTCCTGTCTATAAGGATACAATTGACGATATCGTCGGCATTCTGCACATAAAAGATCTTCTCGGATATTCTCTTCGAGGCGAACGGTCCGGTGAGTTTTCTCTGCAGAAGCTCCTTCGCCCGCCGCTTGTCGTTCCCGAGACGAAGAATTTGTCGGCTCTTTTCCGCGAAATGCAGAAGGGAAGCATGCAGCTGGCTGTTGTAGTCGATGAATACGGCGGAACGGCCGGGATTGCGACCATCGAGGATATGCTTGAA
>JADGQQ010000104.1 GCA_017881645.1 Clostridia bacterium | reverse complement strand
GCAATTTGTTATAAAGGCAATTTTCAACGCGAAAGACATTCATCGCGGCATTCAGTTAGTGAACGACATTGTCAGTCAGCTGAATACACTCGGAACGATTACGGTGTCGTCTTCTGACAGTCTGAGTATTCCAAAACTTTCCGAGGATGCAGCAGGGAACAGCTGAATGAAAAATGAAAGGAAGTCGTACATAAAATGACAGATGTGAACATGGATTCGGAAAAAATACGATGCAGCAGTCTCCGTGAACTTTGTTCTGGAAACGGTAAATATATCCATATTATTGAATCATTTCTTTCCATACAAATCGAAGTAACCAGCGACGGCTTCATGGTTTCCGGAGCCAATTCTGCAAAAATGCATTTTAAGCATATTCTCGCAGCGATTGAGAAATTTCTATTATCCAAAGAAGACATAGACGAACAGATAATACAATATTTCTGCATAATGGAGAATGAGAATCGACTTGATTCATTTTGTTTGTCTCTTGATGAAGTGCTGATTGTTACACCGAAAGGACGCTCAATTCGTACAAAGACATTGGGACAGCGCGTATATGTCGATATGCAGAGGCATAATGAAATGGTATTATGCATAGGTCCTGCCGGAACCGGAAAAACGTTTCTCGGAGTTGCTATGGCGGTCTCCGCTTTCAGGAATCGGGAAGTATCACGCATTATTCTGTCAAGACCCGCAGTTGAAGCAGGTGAGAGACTGGGATTTCTTCCGGGCGATATACAGGAAAAAGTGGATCCATATATGCGGCCCATTTATGATGCTCTTCATGAACTGCTTGGTGAAGATGCTCTTTTGAAGTATACGGAAAAAGGTCTTATAGAAGTTTCCCCGTTGGCATTCATGCGCGGACGCACCCTGGATGACGCATTTATTCTTCTGGATGAAGCGCAAAATACAACGGTCGAGCAGATGAAAATGTTCACTACACGTATCGGAATGAATGCAAAGGCCTGCATCTGCGGAGATGTTACACAGATTGATCTTCCAAGAGGCGTGAAGAGCGGTTTGGTAGATGCCGCTGAAGTACTTCAGAATGTACAGGGAATCGGGATTGTTTCACTCTCTGATTCAGATATTGTGAGAAATCCATTGGTACAAAGAATCATAAGGGCTTATAATAGCAGAAAAGAGAGAGGGGCAAATGAAGCATGAAGCTAACCAATAATCTTAAAAAGACCCTTCGGGCTGTTTTTGTGCTGCTTTTGGCACTTCTCGTAATTGGTCTCGTTTACTATGGTTCCATCCCGCAGCGGTATTCCTTGACTCCCGGCGTCGTTAGCAGTGTTGATATTGCAGCACCGCGATCCGTTGAAGATACCAATGCAACGGAAAAACGAGCCAATGAAAGCAAAATATCCGTCGCTCCGATCTATGTTCGTTCGGATGAAATAGCACAAAAGTGTGCAGCGGATTTGTCTCAATTCTTCTCGATCTGCAAAACAATCCGCGACGCCAATGTAAACCCCGATGGATCGCTTAAGCAAACGTATCGTACCGTAAGCGATGACTTAATTCAGCAAGTAAAAACCACATTCGGAATTGATTTGACAGATGATGAATCCTTCTGGATTATTACTGCTGATGAATCTATGCTCCAATATATCCAGTCACAAACCGTTTCGATTGCATCATTAATAATGACGGATACCGTTGATGATGCCGCACTTGCGAATGAGATCAAAACTTATTCTGCCGATATAAATGATGCGCCCAAATCCCTCTATTTATCCAATACGGAATTAGTCAAGTCATTACTTGCAAAGCTTGTCAAGCCCAATGCCGTATATGACGAAAATGCAACACAGGCCGAAAAAGATACTGCATTCAACAACGCAATGAATAACCCCGTTATGATCGAAAAGGGAACCCGCATTGTAAGTTATGGAGAAGTTATTTCTCAGGATACATATCATGTTCTTCTTGATTTGAACTTAATTCAAAATAAGGGGTTTGATTTTGTACTCCTTGGCGGAATTACTGTATATATGTTGACTATATTCTGTATTCTTGGATTGTATCTATCGCGATTTGAACCGGAAATGATTAAGAATCCCCGGGATATTGTGGCGTTTTCTTTATCATTTCTACTTCCGATCATCAGCTCCATCTATTTATCCGGCCAATCAACCCTTATCTCACCGGTTTTTTTTACAGCGGTGATTGCGGCTACGTATCTCGGCGTCCAGTCGGGTATCGTTTTGACTCTTCTGCAAATCATGATTATTCTTCCAATATACAAATTCGAAGTGGAATTTCTGTTTATTTCGATCATAGGAACTTTTATATGTGCGATGATTGCCGGTCAAAGAAACAGAAAATATAACTCAGCTTCATTAATTCTTCTTACTTCATTGGCCTGTGCTATCTCTGCCATCGGAATCAGTCTAATTTTGAAGGCGAGCCGCACCGATCTTCTTACTTCGGCTTTGTGGGCAATTATTGCAGGTTCCATATCTGTAATAGCGGCTCTCGGGTTCATGCCGATATTTGAACTGATTTCAAATACGGTTTCGCCTATCCGGTTGATTGATTTGTCACAACCGGGGAATCCGCTGCTTAAGCGTCTTTTTGTTGAGGCACCCGGAACATCCCAGCACAGCATGATGGTCGCCAACTTGGCGGATTCTGCTGCAGAGGCTATCGGCGCCAATCCTTTGCTTGCGAAAGTCGGTGCATATTACCATGATATCGGCAAGCTCGAAAAACCATTGTTCTTTACGGAAAATCAGCAGAACGGGAAGAATCCTCACGATGAACTTGCGCCGGAAGAAAGTGCGGCTATCATTACTGCACATCCGGATCAGGGCGTCAGACTCGCTCGAAGATATAGACTGCCTTCCAGCATCATACATATCATTCAGGAACACCACGGTTCGACCTTTCAGGCATATTTTTATCATAAAGCGAAATCATTAGCTTTAGAGAACGGACAAAATGAGCCTGCTATGAACGCATTCAAATACCGGTGCGGTGTTCCTTCAACCAGAGAATCGGCTGTTGTCATGCTGGCTGATACTTGTGAAGCCGCTATCAAATCAACCGGAATTACATCACAGGATGCAGCTGAAGAGCTATTTAGAAAGCTGATAAAGCAAAAAATAGAGCAAGATCAATTGGTAAATTCCGGGTTGTCCTTCAGTGATATCGAGCTCATCATTCGAGCTTTTCTGCAGGTATATGCCGGTTTCTTTCATGAAAGGGTAAAGTATCCAGATGATTCTACTATTCGTAAATAAACAGCGCCATTTTGACGCAGAGTTGGTTGCACAGTACAAAACCTTATGCCAGAATGCCATGGACAAAGTCATGCTTCGTCCATCCATTGACAAGCGCATGCGTAAAGCAAGCCTTGTTATTTCCGCTACGGTTAATTTTGTCGGAAAGGAATATATACGAAAAATGAATCGGGATTTCCGCGGGATAAATCAAGTCACGGATGTCCTGACTTTTCCGCTGCTGGCGATGAATACCGGTAAATTGCTCGAGCCTTTATCTGTATCGGATCTGATTCCGCATGCCGACGGAATTTCAGAACTTCCGCTCGGAGAAATCCTCATTTCTTTAGATAAAGCCTGGGAGCAGGCAAAAGAATACGGGCATTCCATGGAACGTGAAGTTTCCTTTCTTGCGACTCATGCGGCTCTCCATTTGATCGGATTTGATCATTTGGACGAGAAGGATGAGAAGAGAATGATTTCGGAACAAAAGAAGGTTCTTGCGGACTTGCAGATTACAAGGGATTCCGAGTCAATGGAAAGTGTTGTGTCTCCGGTTCATGAAGTTCTGGAGCATTCCGGATTTGTTGCGATTATCGGACGCCCGAATGTCGGCAAATCCACACTCCTGAATCAGATTTCCGGCATGAAGCTTGCCATTGTTTCTTCCAAACCGCAGACAACCAGAAAAAATGTCCGTTCCGTTGTGAACGTGGATCATTCACAGATCATTTTTGTAGATACACCGGGTATACACAGGCCCAAATCAACTTTAGCGGAATATATGGTTGAGGTTGCATTCCGTGCAGCCAATAATGCGGATCTGATACTGATGATGGTTGACGCAACCAAAGGCAGTCCGTCTTTTGTCGAAAGAGAATCCTGTAAGCAGGCGAAAGAATCCGGCAAGAAGGTAATTCTTGCCATCAACAAAGCGGATGCCGTTGAAAAGGAAAGTTTGCTTCCTATTATCGAATTATATTATTCATTATTTGCATTTGAAGCCATTATTCCTGTATCCGCCCGAACCGGTGACGGAGTTCCCGAATTATTGAATGTTATTGTTCGAAACCTTCCTCCGGGCCCGCGTTTTTTCCCGGATGAAGAAGTGACGGATCAGTCGGAAAGAACATTGGCCGGCGAATTGATCCGCGAACAGATACTTCATTATACAAATGAAGAAATCCCGCATGGTACGGCGGTCGAGATTGAGCTTTTTGAAGAACGGCTGCGCGCGGATGCCGTTGATGCGTATGACCGTGATCTGATCAAAATTACTGCTTCGATTATTTGCGAGAAGACTTCGCATCGGGCCATTCTTCTTGGCAAGAACGGACAGATGATCAAGCGAATCGGAACAAGGGCCCGCGAGAACATTGAAAAAATGTGCGGATGCAAAGTCTTTCTTGATATACACATCAAAGTTCGTTCCGACTGGAAGAACAAACCTGAATTCCTGTCGAATCTTGGATTTCGAAAGGATGAATAGTCATGTCATTTCTGTCTGTCCGGGGACTGATTATCCGAAGTGTTCTTTATAAAGAGTCGGACCGCATTATCAGTATTCTGACAATGGACAGAGGCATTGTTTCCGCCCGGGCACCCGGAGCCGGAAAGTCAGCGAACCGTTTCTCTTATTCTACACAGCCTATGATGCTCTGTGACTTTGTGCTGGCTAAAACACGGGATTACTACTACCTGCGCGAAGTAGAGATGATAGAGGCCTTCCAGGCTGTTCAGGAGGATATCGAAAAACTTACGGCATCAGCACATCTTCTGGAGATTGCTTCGGATGTGTGTGTGGACACGGAATCAAGTCGGACCGTATATCCGCTCCTGCTGCATGCGCTGTATGCATTGTGCAGAAAAGATAAAAATTACCGTCTGATTGTAAGCGTTTTCGAATGGAAGATACCCGATCTTCTCGGTTTTTCCGCAGATATGGGCGTTTGCAGCTGCGGTGAACCGAATGCCCTGCAGTACGGAGCTTTTTCGTATTCACACTGCCGTCTGTTCTGCAGAAAATCCACATGTCTTGAAAAGGCCGGCAGCTACCAGCTTTTATCGCCGGGATGCATTGAAGCACTTGTATATGCCTGTACCTCACCTTTGGAAAAGATTTTTGCTTTTAGCGTAACACCGAAAATTCTCGATGAAATGACGCGCGTCAGCCGGAAATATCTGTGCGAGCGGCTTGAAAAGAGTTATTCCCGTATGGATCTGCTGCTCGATATGCCGACATGGCCAGCATCCGAAGCCCCGCAGAACTCAATCGAATAAGTCACTTTGAGAAGTCGGTCTCAAAATCTTCCGGACGATCCATGACATCCGGATGCCAGTGATCAGGGAAAAGCATTTGATATTCAGGCTTATCATAACGTTCATCCATCAGAAGAACGAATCCTGTATCTTCTTCGTCACGAATAACGCGCCCGGCCGCCTGCAGCACTTTCTCCCAGCCCGGGAAACGGTAGGCAAAGGCAAATCCTTCGCCGAATTTCTCCTGAAAATACTGACGCATGATTTCTCTTTGCGGACAAAGAAGCGGAAGACCTACACCGACAATGATTACGCCGGATAAACGTTCTCCTACAAGATCGATGCCTTCTCCGAAATGCCCTCCCAAAACAGCAAAAGCATACAAAGTCCGGTTTCCGAATTCTTCAAACCGGGAAAGGAACAGATCCTTTTGCTTTTTATTCATAGACGGTGTCTGCACAAGAAAATCGACAGGCTGATTTCCCCTGTCGCGGCAGCGTTTTTGCACGGACTCCGAAAGCATTTTCAAATAGGCAAAAGACGGAAGATAAATCATATAGTTTCCAACTTTGTCCTGTGTAACAGAAAAGATGGCGTCCGTGACCTTTTCAACTGAGAAATTTCTTTCCTGATACGTTGTTTTTATGGACTTGAGAATTCCAACTTTCAGATTTTCAGGTGGAAAAGGGCTCGACAGGGTAAGTGTGGCGGCTTCCGCAGCATTTTTATCACCCAGAAGCATCGTAGTATAATAATTAGCCGGTGACAGGGTCGCAGAGAAGAACACAGCGGCATGATGATCCGAAATGATCCGGTGAATTTTTGCGGATGCATCCAGGCAGGCAAGTGAAATTATGAGTTCCGTATCCATTCCCGCAGATGCATTTCCTTCAATCATTTCCGCTGTCAGTACGTAGGCATCATCAAAATGCTGTTCCAGGATGGTCAGGAAAAATCGTACGTCAAAATAGAAATCAAGCACGCTTGTTCGTATGGGTCCGGTCGGAAGTGCGTCCAGCATCGGCCGGATAAAATAGCAGAATTTCCAGAGAATCTTATATAGAGTCTTCGGAACGAATCTTGCAGCACGAAAACTCGGCGCGACCATCACGTCTTTGGCGGCGATATCATGTTCAACCAGGGAGATTCCGTCTTCCTCGCGGCGCATACTGTCCGCAAGAATTTGAAAATAGGATCGAATGTCTGCTATATGACCGTCCACCCGTGCATCCATGCCCATCACAGCCTTCTGGCATGCCGTTAAAGAGCTTTTCAGCAGAGATGCGGAAAACATGTCGCGAGAACGGTCCACAAGGTTGTGAGCCTCGTCAACGAGAAGCACGTGGTGCTGATCCGGCTGAACAAAATACCTTTCAAGTCTGACGCGAGGATTAAATGCATGATTGTAGTCACCGATGATGACGTCGCAATAAAGCGAAATATCCAGAGACAGTTCGTGCGGACATATTGTATTTGCCTTTGCGGCTGCAAGAACAATTTCGGGAGTAATTTCATAATGCAGAAGAAGCTCACGTATGGCTTTCGGAAGCCGGGTATAATATTGCGCCGCATAGGCGCATTGTTTTGTATCGCAGTAGATTTCCGGGCAGGGACAAAGGCTCTCTTTGGACTGAAGTGTGATGGATCTCAATAATAGACCGTTTTCACGCATGTCGGAGAGAGCCTTCCGTGCGACAACACGGGTTGCCGTCTTGGCTGTCAGATAGAAAATCCTCTCACATTTGCCATGCGCAAGACATTTAACGGCAGGGAAGAGGGTCGAAATTGTTTTGCCGATTCCTGTTGGTGCTTCCACAAACAATGTGGATCTGTGAGAAATCGTGGCAAGAACATCCTGCATGAACACTTTTTGTCCTGCACGAAGATTCGTGTGCGGAAATACCAGCGAACGGATGGTTTCGTCCCGCATTTTCTGATATGTCACAAGATCGCGGGCAAATGCTGTGTATGCTCCGCATGTCTTTTTGAAAAATTCTTCCGCTTCATAGGAAAGAACCGTCTTCTTTTCTTCGACATATTTGAGTGTTTCAATGGATACGTATCGAAGGGAAATCTGCACGGATGCATAACCGGCATTCTGTTCGAAAAACATATGTGCATATAACATAAGCTGAGCCCAATGTACGGGCTGAAGAATTTCCGAAATCTCCGTGAAATCGCTGTTACAGGATTTAACTTCAAGAATCATGATTTCATCGGTATTGCTGGAATCCCTTAGATGAATGACACAGTCTGCACGGCCGCGAATGACAAGAGTAAGATCGCCGTCGACATTTTCCGCGGAAAGACTGACTTCAGTTTCCACATCGGTCGGTCGATATTGTTTCTTAAGATCCGAAAAAACGCGCGTATGAAGCCTCGTTCCATCCGAACCGGATATGCCGGAAAAAGAAAGAGGGGAGAGGCCTCCCGTGCGGTGCACATGCTCTGCAAGAGACCGGACAGAAATCTCAAAACGTGTATGCTCTCGATTCGCTTCATTCTTCGTCAAGTGCGTACGCTCCGCTTCAATGAAAAACAGCCTCTGAGGAGTTCCCTCAGAGGCTGAAGCTTGGTGCGGGAAACAGGACTTGAACCTGCACGATCTTTCAATCACTAGCACCTGAAGCTAGCGCGTCTGCCAATTCCACCATTCCCGCGGAACAGATGTAATGATACAGGATGAAGAAATAAAATGCAAGACCGATATAACACGCAAGTTCGAAATAAATGCTACAATATATAGGCCTGCATACAGGTAATTCGCAATACGAGGTTCATGCACATGCATACAAATCGCAAAGCTGTCGATTTCCGGAAATATATGTCAGGCAGAAAGATCGCTGTCCTTGGAATCGGCATTTCCAACAGACCATTAATTCGATATATTCATTCGCTCGGTGCAGTAATTACCGCATTTGACGCACTGCCGGATAATGATCCTGTTCTTGAAAAGACAAAGAAGTCGTTTGAAGATGACGGTATTTTCATATCATGGTCCTGCGGGCAGAATTATCTGGACTCTTTACCGGACGGCGGATTTGATGTTATTTTTCGAACGCCGAAAATGCGGCCGGATCAGCCGGAAATTATGAAAGCCGTAGAGAAGGGCTCCATACTTACATCTGAAATGGAAGTCTTTATGGAACTTTGCCCGGCCCGCATTTTTGCCGTTACAGGAAGTGACGGGAAAACAACAACGACGACACTGATTTCACTGATATTGAAGGAAGCCGGATACAATGTATATGTCGGCGGAAACATAGGAACACCGCTATTAGATCAAATCGAAAAAATTCAGGATTCGGATATGGTCGTTCTTGAACTGTCATCATTTCAGCTGCTTACAATGGCGAAGAGTTCCGATGTGGCAGTCATTACCAATATCACTCCGAATCATCTCGATGTGCATCTGCATTATCAGGAATATATTGAGTCGAAGAAGAATATATTTGTCAACCAAGCGTTTTCGGGGCGATTGATACTGAATGGTGAAAATGAGATTACACGATCCATGTATTCGGAACGTCGCGGCAAACTCGCCTATTTTACCTGGGACAAAGACAAAAACATATCCGCAGAAGCATCGACATTATACGATCATGCGTATGTGAAGGACGGAGTTCTGTGCTATTCATCCGAAGGGATTGAACAGGAGATTTCAGCCGAAAAAGATATAATCATTCCCGGAAACCACAATGTCGAGAATTATCTGGCGGCCATCTGCGCAACTATGCCTTTTGTAAAGAGCTCGGATATCAGCCGTGTGGCGGGTTCTTTCGGCGGTGTTGAACACAGGATCGAACTGCTTCGCAAGCTGGATGGCGTACGATTTTTCAACAGCTCCATCGACACAAGTCCAAACCGTACGATCAATACGATGAATGCCCTTAAGAGCCGCGGTGAGCACGGGGTTCTGATTGCCGGCGGAGCAGACAAAAAATGTGATTATGCAGGTCTGGGGACAGCGATACTGGCCGTATGCGACCGGATTATTCTTTGCGGTTCCAATGCATCCATGATTCGGGAAATCATCGAAAAGGAAGCGGCCGGATCTGCGTTTACGATTGTTGAAACCACAGAATATTCTGAGGCACTGATTCTTGCAAAAGAAATGGCCCGTTCCGGCGAGATTGTTATTCTATCGCCTGCCGGTACGAGTTATGATCGATTCAGGCACTTTGAGGAACGCGGAAACTTATTCAAGGAACTTGTTGCAGCTCTTTAATCTGGTCTTCGCCTGGAAATGAAAAGGAGGACATGCCATATGGACACAAATTTTTGGGATATCATTCGAAATCGCAGATCGATTTACGGACTGGGTGACGAAAAGATTGTGTCCGTGGATCGAGTAGAACAAATTGTCAGAGATACACTCGCTTGTGTGCCGTCAGCATTCAATTCGCAGGGTACACGTATCGTTTTACTATTTGATGATCACAGCCGGAAATTCTGGAAAATGGTCTTGGAGTCCATTCGCGCTGTCACAAATGATGAGCAGTATGCCGCATCTGAACAGAAAATCCGGGATTCCTTTTCCGGCGGGTATGGTACACTCTTGTTTTTTGAAGAACAGAATATCATGCAAAATATGCAGACTTCATTTCCTAAATACGCAGAGAGATTTCCTGTCTGGTCACAGCAGTCCAATGCCATGCACCAGTTTGTAATCTGGTCTGCACTTGAATCAGAAGGACTTGGAGCATCACTACAGCATTATGACCCGTTGGTGGATGAAGCTGCTCATAAGGAATGGAATATCCCGGAAACCTGGAAGCTGACGGCTCAAATCCCTTTCGGGAAACCTGTTGGAGTGCCGAAAGAGAAAGTTGAAACGGATACTGACTCAAGAATTATGGTATTCAAATAGACGGAAAAATATATCATAGCATTATTCTTGACTCTATATGCATTTTGCATGAAGAAATCGGGTATGCAACTTTCTGTGTGTAATTTGAAAAATGTGTCGATTTGTATATAACAAATTTAATCACCTCTTTCCTGTCATTTCCCAAATTTATCCGTCAGATATTGGAGGACTGTTTATGAAGAAGACACTTTTAATCGTCATGATTCTTTCCCTGCTTTTTTCAACATTTGGTTGTACTTTTAAAAACCTAAAAAAAGTTGATGCAACAGCAAACGACAAAAAAGATTCTCTTTATTTAGCGGTGGTTATGGGTGTTGACGGCGGCTATGGCTATATCGACGAAACGGGAGACTACGTGATTGAGCCGCAGGATTATGTTGCCTACCCCTTTGCCGAGAACGGCTTAGCGCTTGTTATGGTTTGGGATGCAGACAGTTCTCTCTATGGCTATATCGACGAAACGGGTGACTACGTGATCGAGCCGCAGTTTGAGAGGGCCGGTGTCTTTGCCGAGAATGGCTTAGCGCCTGTTGGGGTTGGGGATGCAGACAGTTCTCTCTATGGCTATATCGACGAAACGGGTGACTACGTGATTGAGCCGCAGTTTGGGAATGCCAGTGACTTTGCTGCGAACGGCTTAGCGTCTGTTCAGGATGCCAACAACCAGCTCTGGGGCTATATCGACAAAAAGGGAGACTACG
>JADGQQ010000103.1 GCA_017881645.1 Clostridia bacterium | reverse complement strand
TTCATGCCCTGTGTATTGTCGGTCTGCGGATCTGTTCCGTCATCGGCCTGAGCACTGATCGTCGCACTTGAATATAACACAACAAGTCCGTTTTTATAAAGTGTTTCATCTTTTGCCGGGAAGGATGCCGTTATGATTGTATCATCCGTCATCGTGTCTTCACCTGCTGCAAAAGTAAATCCGGATGTATAAAGTTTCTTCTTTGCTTCTTTATATGTCATGTCCGTCACATCCGGAACCGAGTATTTCGTTGCCAGTTTTACATAATCGCTGTCCGTGTATTCATGTTTCACATTCATATATTCGAGGGTTTTGGATACAATTCCTGCTGCGGCCTTCGTTGCGCTGCTTGATCCGACCAATTTGTCTGCCGGCATATTAATGACCATCAGCACAACAATCTGCGGATTATCAGATGGAGCATAGCAGCCGAATGACAATACATGAAGTCCTGCGTATGTTCCGGTTTCGATGGTAGATGTGCTCGTTTTTCCTGCGACATTATAACCCTCGACATATCCTGCGCTGCCGGTTCCTTCCGTAACAACATCCTTCATCAGAGCTTTGATACGGTCTGCTGTTTTTTCCGAAAAAATGGTTCGAATCACCTGCGGGTTAAATTCTTTGACTACGTTTCCGTTTTGATCCGTCAGTTCTTTTGCAATGTGAGGCGTCATGAGCGTGCCGCCATTCACTAAGGCACAATAAGCATTTGCCAACTGCAAAGGTGTAACGGTTGAAGATTCACCGAAAGAAAGAGTCGCAAGATCTACGAAACTCGGATTCTTATGGAAAATGCCCACTCCCTCCGCCGGCAGATCGATTCCGGTAACATTGAAGAATCCGAAGTTATGAACATACTGATAATATTTGTCAATGCCGATTCTCTCGGCCAGATGAACGAATATCGGGTTGCACGAATTTTCAAAAGCCTGTCTAAGAGTCTCCATTCCATGATTGCCGCCTTCGTTCTGCCTCCAGCAGTTGATGGTGTCAACCGAAGAAATAACGTAGGGCGCATCACTGAATAATTCGTCTTCATAAGTCAGTCCTTCTTCCAATGCGATAGCTGTCGTGAAAGCCTTAAATGTTGATCCTGGTTCATAAGTGTCTGAAATTGCCCGGTTTCTCCAGGCCTGCGACATTAAGTAGGTCATCTGGTCATCATTTGACATTGCATCCCAGGCAGCCGAATCTATCCAGAATGGCTTTTCTCTGGGGGCATTTGCATCAAATCCGGGGCAGGATACCGATGCAAGAACCGCTCCGGTGTACGGATTCATTACGATAGCGGAAACGCCGTCAATGACATCGTACATATCGTTCACTTTAGCGCATTCCTCTTCTGCAATCTGCTGAATGTTCTCGTCGATATTCAGTACGACATTATATCCGTCCTGAGCTGCAATCGTTGTCGGTGCCGAATACGGCAGAGCACTTCTTTGCTGAAAATTGTCAACTTCCACATAGGAATATCCTTCTTTTCCCGACAATTCCTGATTGTAGTAGGATTCTACGCCAAGCTGACCAACAAGTTTCCCGTCGGTCTCCTGCGCAAATCCAATGACCTGCGGTGCAAGAGTGCCATTCGAATAGTACCGTTTTTCTACAGAATCAATTTTGATGCCGCCAAGGCTGTTATCACTGATATATTTATTCAGAAGATCTATTTGATCTTTACTGAGATTTTTTGCAAGCTGAACGTATGCTGCGTCTGTTTGCGAAAGAGCTTTCGTGACGTCAGAAACATCGAGACCTACGAGGGATGCGATATTTTCGGCGATCGTCTGGGTATCCAATGATGCTGTCAGTGATCTGACGTCCGAAGGAGTAATGCCAACCGTGTACACATACGTTGTACTTGCCATGATATTCCCGTTGGTGTCGAGAATATCTCCGCGAACAGGTTTATCGAGAATGCGCTTCCAATGCTGTTGGGATGCGAGTTTTGAATAATACTCATATTGATTAATTTGAAGGTCATAGAGCGAATAGATCAAATAGACGGTCATCATTGTAATAAGAAGTCCAATAAAAAGAATCCACCCTCGACGCTTGCCGGTGAGAGGAGATTCTTTGCGTAAACTGTCGTTTCTTTTCCCGTTATGCATGCCGCGCATTGCTTCCATGCCTCCCGGTCTTCCTGTCGTATTCTTCGTCAAATGATACGCCTACCCTTCGTTCAAATCTGAAAAGTATTCGGCAAGACTTACCTTCGCGTTCGCTATGCCGGATTTGGTTCCCGGAGATGAAATGTTGGATTTATTCGTAACCAGTTGATCGGCTCTTGGAATCTCCAGCGTGACAATTTGCCTGGCACTCGGTTCCTGCATGCCAAGCGCCATTGCGTCCCAACGTATTTGTGAGAGATCAGCATTAGCAATCAGCTTCTCATGAATTTGACTCGTTTCCTCTTCAAGCTTGATAATTGACTGCTGTGTATCGTTATTTTTGAAATTCAAAGACGTAATCTGTGACTGACGATACAAAATGAACGAAAACATTCCTGCAACAACGGCTATTCCGAGAGAAACAGCCAAAGCTTCCTTGAAGCGCTTACGTGTGATGTATTTCTCTTTATGCTTGTATTCGGAGACAATCTTTTGTCTGCGGAGCGTCTCGGCCTGCATCCTCTTTTTGTCGTTATGTGCTGGATGCGCCCTTTCAGGGTATTCCATTGGAATACTTTCGGGTGCATATGCATTGGATGTCATGGTTGAATACATGTATGAAGGTGCAGGTGAATAGTCATACTGCTCCGAGCTTTTCCCGAAGTATGCCTCTTCCAGAACATCCCAGTCATCCATCGTAATTGTATTCATATTTCAATTTTCCTCTCAAAAACCCTGAGCTTCGCACTTCTTGATCTCTTGTTTTGTGATGCTTCTTCGACTGAGGCCTCGATTGCTTTTCTGGAGACGCTTTTACCGAACGGTTTCCGGTTGCATACGCAGACGGGAAATTCTCTCGGACAAATGCAGGGATCCTCCAGGGTTCGGAAAGTCTCTTTGACCATCCGGTCTTCCAGCGAGTGAAAAGAAATAATGGCGATTCTTCCACCCGGTTTCAGATATTGCGGTGCATCTTTCATCAGCTTCTCAATAGACGACAGTTCGTGGTTGACTTCGATTCGAATGGCTTGAAACGATCTTCTTGCCGGGTGCTGATCCTCGTTTTTTGATTTTGCCGGCATCGCTTTCATGATGATTTTTGACAGTTCCGATGTCGTTTTAATGGGCTTCAATCTTCGTTCCGTCACAATAGCGGAAGCAATCCGTCCTGCATATCGTTCTTCTCCGAAATTCCGCAGAATCCGGACAATTTCATCTTCGGTATAACGGTTCACTACGATTTCCGCAGTCAATTTCTGTTTGTCATCCATGCGCATATCCAACGGCCCGTCACTTGCATAGGAAAATCCTCTGTCCGCTGTATCCAGCTGATGCGACGATACGCCAAGATCTGCCAGAATGCCGTCTACGGACTCGATGCCCAGCCCGTCCAATACATGCGCTATTTCCGAAAAATCGGATTTGATCAGTGTCCATTTTGCAGGACTCTTTTTCTCATCCTTTACTCTCTGGCAGGCATCCAGTGCCTGATCATCCTTATCCAGCGAGATCAGGAGTCCATCCGGACCCAGCCGATCGATAATGCCTCCGCTATGTCCTCCGCCGCCTGCAGTGCAGTCAACGTAGATTCCGTCCGGACGAATGCTGAGCATTTGCATGCACTCGTCAAACAGCACGGGGAGATGTGAGAAATCATAAGCCCGTGACATTGTATCCGGTTAAGTCAAGATCCAGTACGGAACTCAACTCCTCCTTCTTCTTCTCATAGAATGACTTCGAACAGATGTCCAGTTTGTCACCCAAATCGATAATGCTGATCTCCTCGGTTGGCTCGGCGCCGATGTGTTCCCACAACTCGGACGAGATGGAAATTCTTCCCTGCGAATCGAGATCACATACAAGAGCCTCACCAATGATGAGTCGGCTTACGCGTCTGACTTGCGGATCCATGCTGTTCAGAGCTTCAAATTGCCTGCGAATATGTGAAAACCGCTCCTCTGTGTAGACGGATAAATAGCCGCTGTCAAGACTCAAAGTTACAACAATGCTCTTGCCCATGCTGTCGCGCAGCTTCGACGGAACAAATACTCTTCCCTTTGAATCGATCTTGTTTGTGTAGCGTGCCATACGTTATCCCCAGTTTCCACAGAGTTATCCACCACTATTCACCACAAGGCAGAACATTTACTCCACAATGCTCCACTTAATTTGTATTCTACACGTCATAAATCAGAAGTTCAAGCGCATTTGGAATATTGGGTGAGAAAAACCGAACAAACTTCAAAAAACATAAAAAAAACCGCCTTCTGCGATCTGCAGAAAGTGGTTTTCGATGCGGCTATCCCAAATATATTTACCTGCGGGATATTTTCCGGTTCATTGAAATATTCAGAATGATGCCAATGGATA
>JADGQQ010000102.1 GCA_017881645.1 Clostridia bacterium | reverse complement strand
TCAATCACCTCCATGTAACTTGTCAGTTCGAAGGACTGATCGCGGTCACTGTGATTTGTGAGAGTCACTTTCCGGATTTCGAAATTCTCGATCGGAGAAATGGTAATCTCGGTATCCGTATGAATGAGTCCGTCTTTGCGGTGATATTCCACTTTGTCGGAGGCAAAAACAGCCTGATACGTATCCGGCCGGGTAAAGGTCGGATGGTATGTGGTGCTCCAGATCAGATCGGATTCAAGATTTCGGATATAGACAAAATTACCGTAAGACAGCCCGGTGCATTCCGGACGCCATGTATTCAGCATGACATCGTCACAGCTGCTGAACCCCTGGCCGCCCGAAGTCAGCATGAGCAGGTAATGATTATTCGACAGGACGTGGGCGACCGGAACCTGCGGGGTAATGGTATTGCAGAAACGGCTTTCCAGCTTTTCTTCCTCGTAATCCTCCCGTTCGATATTGATCGAGTAGCCATGCCGTGCAAGAGATATGAGGACTGCAGAATTTGTTTCTTCAAGGAGAACCGATGTTGCCTTGACCATGGCTTCTGCATGAAAACGTTTCTGCAGAATATTGCCGTTCACACAATTGTTGATCGAGGCCATGATCATTCCCTGATGGTGCGCCATAAAGCTCTGCACCAGCGAATACGGCCTCATGCATACTGCGTCAGGCCGGTTGAAGTCAAGCGCCTCGTAGAGTCCGTAATCGCCTTCCGCCCCGATTCCCACCAGAAGACGAATGTTCTTCATGGCGGCAGCACGCATTGTTCCCAAGGCCAAAGCGGACGCATAAGGCGCAACAACTTTTGCAGGCTTCATTGAGGATTGCAGGCGAAGATACTGCATACCGAACGGTGCATACTGATAATTTGAATCCGTATCAAAAAGAAAGTACTGCGATTCGGATACTCCCCATGGAATTTTCAGTTTTTTACCGTGCCGGATCTGGCAGATGACCGCAGAATTACAGCTCCGGTTAAGAACCGTGCCATACGGCGTTTTCATAATCAGATTCGGCATCAAATACTCGAACATCGTTCCGCTCCACGAAACGAGCGTCGGTACGCCTTTGACAAGTGTCAGCGGCCGACCCAGCGCGAACCAGTTTTTCTGCTCGATATCGCCCTTCGCAATGGCAATGAAGCTGGTGACTCTGGCCTCCGATGCAAGCAGGTCATATAATCCGGAATCTGCGGACTGGTTGGCAACGTTATATCCGATATGAAACAGGTTATGCCGGCCATCATAGAGTGCCTTGAAATCTGTCGTATTGACAAGTTCATCAATCTGCATGCCGATAATACGAATGCTGTCCATGATCTGAAGGGCGTACTCGTGACCCAGATCCGCTAATTTCTGCAGGGTGAGATCCGGATCAAATCCGTCGGGCCCTGCAAGATTATGCATATCCGCTGCAAGGTTTTCCGCCGTCAGGATAATTCGCTGCTGCCAGTAATTATCCACATCCGGAGATAACGCTGCAATTCGCAACGAGAAAATGAGTTCAGCTCTTTCTTTCTGCGATGAAAATGAGCCGGATAGAAGACTCCTGTCTATGCCTGCGGCTGCGAGCGTATCCCGCATGCCCAGAAGAATCTTTTCAGAAAACAACGGCTGACGAGCCAGTTCCCGAAGACCGTTTTTCAGTGTAATCAGATGCGAGAGAAAATTGCCGCTGTCGACAGTAGACACATATTGCGGCATCAACAGCTCCAGTGTTCTCACGTTGTACCAGTTGTACAGGTGCCCGTTCCATTTGGTCATCTGCTGCAGAGTGCGCATCACATCTTCGCAATGCTGAACCAATGTCCGCAGTCCGATAAAGCCCAGGTCGCAGGCACTGAGTGCCGATAGCAGCTGCATGCCGATATTGGTCGGCGATGTCTTATCGGAGAGTTTCCGCCCCGGAAATTGCTGATAATTGTCCGGACAAAGCCAGTGATTCTCTTCAGATGCGAAATCCTCAAAAAACCGCCATGTTTTGCGGGCAATACGTCGAAGTTCCAGAACGTCTTCGGTCTTGATTTTCTGCTCAGTGGAAATGCGGGTCGGCTGACTTGCCAGATATGAAATCAACGGAGCCGCCAGCCAGATGGCAGCTAAAATGAATTCCATGTAGGCAAATGACGGACGCCCCCACAGAATGGCTGCTGCACCCAGTATGACTGCGGGAATCTCCGAGGGAAGCATGAGTAGAAAATACCCTCCCAACGTGTTCTGGTTGACCTTCTCAGATGATTCCGAACTTTGCCACTCCAGAAGATGCTTATGACTTATAGAGATTCGGAACAGGGCACGAAAGATCGCGTCCAAAGACAAAACTGCCTGAAACGGAAGCAGAATAATATTGAAAGCCGCCTGAATCAGCATCGAAGACTTTTGCTCCAGTAAAATTCGGAACGCGAAACGGATCGATGAGTTCATCATTTTCTGGTATGTGGTGACAATCGCACGGACGATGATGCGCCAGGCATCCGCAAAGAAAACAAACGGAAGGCAAACCCAGAAATGTTCCGGGAAAAAGATGGCGCTGATGAGGATCGCCAGAACACTGGCTGCCTGCGTAAGACTCCGGCGCATATTGTCCAGCATTTTCCAGCGGGACAGCCAGTTGATGCGCGAGCGGCTAAAAACCCAGGGAAGCAACTGCCAGTCGCCTCGGATCCATCGATGATCCCGGCGGGCGTAAGCTGCAACGCTGGAAGGGGTGGCATCCAACATGCGAATCCCGCTTGCAAATGCACATTTCGTCAGGCTGCTCTCGAGAAGATCATGTGAAAGAACGGTGTTCTGTGCGATCATCCCCCGCAGCAGCCGGTGCAAAACTCGAAAGTCATAGATACCCTTACCGACGAAAATCCCTTCGTCAAACGTATCCTGATATATATCAGAAACAACCGTGGCATAATTGTCGATTCCTGATTCGCCGGCAAAAAGGCGAGCGAAAAAACTTGCCTTTGAATCCGCAACACTGGAACAGATTTCCGATTGAACGATGGCATACCCGCTGATGATCCGGTTGCTTTTTTCGTCAATCACCGGCTGATTCAGCGGATGCGCCATAATGCCAATCAGCTGCACCGCGCTCTCCCGAATCAGATCGGTGTCTGCGTCCAACGTGATGACAAACCGGACACTTGAAAATATCTCCGGAGACCCGACACAAACTTCAAAAGCAACATCTTTTTCATCGGCCAGCATCGCGTTGAACTCTTCCAGTTTCCCCCTTTTCCGTTCCCAGCACATCCAGCATTTTTCGGCCGCATTCCACTGGCGTTGGCGCGAGAAGAAAGAAAACCGTGCAAAAGACCCGGGGTATTTCTCATTGAGAGCTTGAATGGCCGCGATCTGCGTCTGCAGAATTTCGTCATCTTCCTCAATGATTTTCGACTGTGCATCTTTCAAATCACCCAGAATTGCAAAATAGAGATTCGTCTGTTTGTTTGCCAGATAATACTTTTCCAGTTTACCTGCATAGGATCTGGCGTGTGCTGCGTCTTCAATGATCACAGGCATTACGACAAACGTTCTGCAGCTGTCTGGAATGCCCGTGGAAAAATCCATCGCCAATTGCGGCTTGGGGTGAATCATTCGTGTGAAAATTGTGTTAATAATATGCAGCGCGGCTCCGACTGACAGGATGCTCAACTGAATGAAAAGAAAAACGGCGGCAGCCGGCTTGGACGCAAATGCATGGGATGCCGCAAAATAACATAATGCCAGAAGCGTTGATGACATGACACAGATACTCAGAAGATACAGGACGCTTCGAACGATCTTCTGCGTTTTTTTAATTTTAAGAGGACGGGCCGGATGATTTTTCAAGCTGTCAACCAGAAGCGGATATCCATTCCCGAGAAGATAGGTGCCTACATGATCGGGCACATGCAGGAGCGGATCAGATAAAGATGAGCCGGCAAGCTTTACGGCCTGACTGGCAACAGAAGATTCGCTGCGTGCATAGCGGGAAGCTAATTTCTCAACACAATGCCGATACCGGCCTCGCGTATTGACATCCATCTGCGAATAAATACCGGCTGGATCCAGTTCAAGTTCCGCCTCGATCTTCGAGACCTTTTTGTATGTCTCTTCCCAGTTCAAATCCCCGATCTCTTTGAGGCTGATGATCAGCGAGCTGATCAGGGATTCCGCCATTGCCTCGCGCTGTCTTTCTTTGTTAATCATCGCGGCAACTGCGGTAAGATAGGCATCGTGGTCCATTCCGACCATTTTTGAAAGCCAGTTGATAACTTCCGTGTCATCCACCGACATATTCCGGAGACAGTACAGAAAATGCGTAATATAATTTTCGTTGCGGGCCTTGGTTCTGTCCATTTCTTTTTTCAGCAGTTCGGAAAGGTCCTTATTGTCGCTTCGAATGACTGCCGCAACACGATCCGCCATCTGGCCGGCTTTCACTTTAATACGGATATTCTGGATAATGAGGACCGCTTCATCCACGATTTTCTCAAGCAGACAAAGCTGCATAACATTGCCGAAAGTCCAAAGTTCCTGTGACTTGAGCGGCTTCTCCGTCTGATATGCATTTAACAGGGAAATGATGGTATTCTCCTGCGGGTGATTGTTTGTAGCTGTAATAATCTCCCGGGCAATGATATACATGCGCGGACATCCCCTGATAAACCCGGTATCCAATACCGGCAGCACGGATAAGTCATGCATATTCCCTGACCCCTGCATTTTCTTGATTTCCCGGTAAAGCAGATTGTAGTTGTCGAAAATCCAGAGGGATGCAGGAATCGTGGAAATGGTTTGCGCAGGTGTTTTGCGCAGCTGTCGGCGAACAGACTGGAGGTTCAAGTAGATCCTCCATTGCACGGAACGGAGCAGGCCGCTGCGTCGGCGTTTGCGAAGAATTTGTTTTCTGGCAAGCTCCCGCATCATGCTTTCACTATTGCCGCTGCTTGCGTTTGATTCAAGATGATGAAGCCACTTTCCCATACGGGTACGTATCTTATGGGGTTTCAGGTAATGAATCAGCGTACTGATCCGCAGCGTGATGTACGGCAAGAGTATTAGGATGAGCAAAACCGGCAAAAAACCAAAGTTCTGTAAAATTGTTACTATTTGCTTCATTGTGTTCCTTTATTAGGCGATATCATTACTTCCATCATTATTCTAGCGCGTTCATTTCTATTATATAACAATGAATTTGTAAGAATAGTTTATCTTGTAAATATTTTATATAGTAACTGTATATATAAAATATTTTGCTATATTTTCCACAACTCTTCCGTTCGGGCCGGCATCCGCACCGTCAGAAGAAGGGTCGGGTTCATCCGTGACAAGGCTGAGAGAGCAAGCCTGCATATGCCTGATCGATCTTTTCGCCGTCCAAAAGAAAGGGCGACTCAAACTTCTGATTGTCTACAACTACATCACTGGTTTTCATTGGATTCCATTCCTGCAGGTATCGCTTTTGAACCGGGATATATTTATTCCTATACTTATCCATGACGCCTTCGCCAAAGCGGAGAACATCTCTTTCTCTGGCCCGCAGCAGGACCTCGTCAAACGGTATATGAAGGTAGATTCTTCCGTCAAAGTACTTTTGAAGAGGTTCTCTGAAGAGAAGAACGCCTTCCAAAAGAAGAATGGTCTTTGGGCCGATCAAAAGATGCATGTTTTTCACATAAGTATCCGTATCTATGTCTAAACACGTAACCACCGTATCCAGACGCCCTTGATCCGTCAGCGGCTCAAGTACCTCCTGAATGATTTTTTTGTAATCAAAGGCATTCTGATAATATGCCGTGATTTCATCCCTTCCCATCCTGCGAACGGCTGATGGGTTATGAAAATCATCGATTGTCAGGACGGTATTTCTATGTCCAACTGCCTCCAGATAGCGTGAAAACCGAGCTGTAAATTCAGTCTTGCCTGCCGTGTCCACTCCGTTTATACCAATGATTTTGCTTCGCTTTCGATCAATCAACTTCCCTGTAATCTCCCGAAACACCTCAATCTGTGTAACGACACCGATAATCGCGGCGGCAGAGGCAACCGAAAACGTCGCTGCCCGCAACTCCGGCTCCAGACCGTACCCGTAGGCTGCCGCGATGGATGGAATACGGTTGGCTTTTGCCGCTTCAAAATCATAATGCGTATCTCCAATCAGAATCGCAGCGTCTCCTGAAGATAGAAGCGACTTTACGGCGTCCCCTTTGGAGTGATAGTTTTTTGCGCTTCGGATGCCGGAAAAGTACGACTCGATTCCGGTTGACTTGAGCACATCCCGGATATGCTCCTCTCCGCCGTTCGAACAGATGGTTAAGGTGTATCCTCTTTGAATCAGCGCGGAGAGCATTTCCTTCGTTCCCGGAAACAGGAGACCGATCGAGTGAATGGCTTGTTTTTCGTATCCTTTGAGAACGTGTTGGAACTCCTCAAAATCAAATCCATCCGGTAAGACGGCCTTTAAAATGGTCTCCGTGGTAGAACCAAGATGTCTGCACAACGCTTCCTCATCCACGGGAGGCAGCCCAAGCTCGCGAAGTGTCGACCGGAATGCCTGAACGAGAGAAATCCGCGTCTGATATAGTGTACCGTCCAGGTCAAAAACCACAATCTTCATACTGATTTCGCTCCCTCGAACAACGTCCCGTGCCCCGGGCTCTTCCTGATCCCCTACTTCAGCGATTCTGCAATAGAATCGATTACTTTCATATAGTTCTCGTCTCCAAAATATTCGACATATATGACCTGGCTGCCCTTGGTTGCAGCAATGACATAGTCTCCCGAGAAATGAACCGGCATATACAGGACTTTATCCAAACCTTCATATGGAATGACTTGAGGCTTTTCGTCCGGAAAGAGTTCAAATTCGTCACTATTACGATATGCAAACAAATCATTCATGAATTCTTCGGCAAGAAAAGGAATCGCCAGTTTGTAATAGACCGCACGAAGACTTGCGTAATATGTATCCTGTACGACAAGATTGCCTTTCACTACTTCATAAACGTCATATTTTCGGGTTACAAACATGCCTCTTTCCATTTCAAAAGTATTGTCATCGGATTCATAATCATACACAACACCGTCCCGATCGATGATGTCCGACAATTTCGGGACTGGAAGGTCTGTCTTATCCGTAATTTTTTCTTGGAAATGCCCCAAATTGCTTAGGATAGTGGCCGAATTTGTAAGCGAAAACACACACATCAAAATGGCCAGCGCAGTGATGATGTGCTCATACCGCATTCGACTTTTCCAATTCATATGATGCGAAACCGGCTTTCCTGCATATAACTGTCTTTTCAGAAGTGTGAGGTCTATCATCATTTTAAGTATAGAAAATATTATGAAGATATAAAATCCGAAGCTGAAAAAAAAGATATCGCCATACGTAAAAAAATTGTAATAGGGTCTGTGCCCCATGTTCATGAAAAACCCGAAGATAGCAACTTGAAAAAGCGTAAGAAGCACAAGATAGGCTGCCAATATTTTTATTTTCCGAACCAAACGGACG
>JADGQQ010000101.1 GCA_017881645.1 Clostridia bacterium | reverse complement strand
TCCTTTCCGGGTTTATCATTGAGGCAAATCTGTGGTTCTCTTCTTTTTTTCATTTTTCCGCTTGCAAAAGAAAATAGTTCGGAGTATATTTGGTTAGCCAGCTATCTGTTAGCAGGCTATCTGTTTTTTGTCCCATCACTTCAGACCAAGCAAACAATATTTCAACTTACAGACAGGAGGAACAGTTTCATGATGCATGCAGATGACCGGCATGAGCACGGGGAACATTTTGGCGGAGATGCGCGCGATTTTCTTTTTAAGTTACCCGGTCTGGATCCGCTTGTCGTTGAAGCATTTCCGATTACGATGCATCTCCACGGCACACAGGGGAAGGCATTTTTCCGGCTTCTGAAGAATCTCGACCTGCATCCCGGACAGATGATCTGCGGACGCATCATCGAAGTTAAGGAAGGTCTGAGTCAGCGGGAGCTCGCAGGTTATGTTCATATCAAGCCTGCAACCGTGACGGTAATGCTGCAGAAAATGGAGAAATCCGGTCTGATCACGCGAATTCCGGACGAAGAAGACCGCCGGATTACCCGGATCTATTTGACGGAACAGGGGAAAACCGCCAACCGCCAGGCAGCCGAAGTTATGCGGGATCTTTTAATGAGTACGTTCGGCAGGCTGACACCCGATCAGCTTCGCGCATATATAGAGACGACCGAACAGCTCATTGCGCTTACAAACCAATATCAGATCGAACAGAAAACGGACGTCATCAACAATGACGTCATGTAAATAGAGCCCGAGAAATTGTATTGACAGAGACTTCCCGACAAAAATCCACACATGAGAGGATGATTAGATTTTGAAGAAATTGGCAAAATACCTGAAACCGTACTTGTTCATTTTAGTTCTGGTTCTGCTGCTTCTATTCGGCCAGGCAATGAGTGACCTCAATCTGCCGAACTATATGTCGAAGATTGTGAATGTCGGCATCCAGCAAAACGGCGTAGAAGAAGCTTCCCCGAAGGCGATCAGCCAGAGCGGCATGAAGCTTATGCAGACCTTTATGCTGGCGGACGAGAAGAAGCTTGTACAGGACAACTACACTCTCGTATCCGGAACCGATAAGAATACACAGGGCAAAACCTATGAAAGTTTGTATCCGAATGCGAAAGGCACACAGATTTACGTGCGCAATTCGGTTTCCGGCGACATACGCGCCCAGCTCGATATCACATTCGGCAATGCAACCTGGACATTCATAAATGTAATGCAGGAGTATGCTGCACAGTCCAATCCGAATGCACCGGCCGGCAGCGGCACGGTTGACGTCAAAAGCATGGACTTTGCGAAACTTTACGCCATGCAGTCTCAGCTCGACCAGATGCCGGAATCCGCCGTCCAGGCAGCGCATGACAAGGCAATTGCGAACGACCACTCCATTCTCAAACAGAGCGCAGCCGCATTTACAGGAAGTTTCTATAAGGAACTCGGGGTGAAGCTCACGGATATCCAGACATCTTATATTATGAATATTGGCGGCGCGATGCTGCTGATCGCCTTGCTGGGCGGTCTTGCCTCCATCCTTGTCAGCCTCTTCTCCGCTCGAATTGCAGCAGGTGTTGCGCGTTCATTGCGGGTGGATATTTTTAACCGGATTGAGAGCTTTTCAAATAATGAATTTGATAAATTTTCGACGGCCTCACTGATTACCCGTTCCACCAACGATGTCACGCAAATACAGACGCTTCTTACGATCGGCGTCCGAATGCTCCTTTACGCGCCCATCCTGGCTGTCGGCGGAATCTTCATGGCTGTCAGCAAGTCAGCTTCCATGAGCTGGATCATTGCCGTAGCCTGCAGCGTGCTGATCGGTATGATTCTCATCGTTCTTGCAATAACTTTGCCTCGATTCAAGTTAGTACAGAAACTGGTTGATAATTTGAATCTGGTTGCCAGAGAGAACCTGAGCGGACTTATGGTCATCCGTGCCTTTGGCACCCGCGATTTTGAAAAAGATCGTTTTGACAAAGCAAATAAGGATCTTACCAAGGTCAATCTGTTTATCAACCGTACAATGGCCTTTATGATGCCGGCCATGATGCTGATCATGAACTCCGTCATGCTGCTGGTCGTATGGGTCGGTGCACATCAAATCTCCGAATCCACCATGCAGGTCGGTGATATGATGGCCTTTATGCAGTATGCCATGCAGATTATCATGAGCTTCCTGATGATCGCCATGATGTTTATCTTTGTACCGCGTGCCGCCGTCTCTGCGAACCGTATTGCGGAGGTACTTGATACGCATACAACCATTATCGATCCGGCGAATCCGAAATCCCTTGAAACATCTGAAAAAGGATACATTGAATTCAAAAATGTGAATTTCCGTTACCGCGGAGCGGACGAGGATGTCTTAAGCGACATTTCCTTTACAGCCAAACCCGGAGAAACCACAGCATTTATCGGGTCAACCGGATCCGGTAAATCCACTCTGGTGAATCTGATTCTTCGTTTTTACGATGTCACCCGGGGACAGGTTCTGATCAACGGTGTGGACGTGCGGGAAGTATCCCAGAAGGACCTGCGCAGTCACATTGGATATGTCCCGCAAAAGGGCGTCCTGCTTTCCGGCACGATCGATTCGAATTTGCGTTACGGCAAGAAAGAAGCGACGGAGGAAGAAATTCTAACGGCTTCTCAGGTCGCACAGGCGATGGAATTTATCGATGAGAAGACAGACCGTTTTCAATCGGAAATTTCCCAGGGCGGAGACAACGTCTCCGGCGGCCAGAAACAGCGCCTGTCCATAGCACGCGCTTTGGTAAAGCGGGCACAAATTTATATTTTCGACGACAGCTTTTCCGCACTGGACTTCCAGACGGATATTGCTCTTCGAAAAGCCCTGAAAGCAAACACCGGCGACAGTACGTTGCTCATTGTTGCACAGCGTGTCAGCACCATCATGAACGCAGAGCAAATCGTAGTTCTCGACAACGGAAGAATTGTCGGAAAAGGCACGCACAGAGAGCTTCTGGCCAGCTGCCCCGAGTACTATGAAATTGCATCTTCGCAGCTGTCAAAGGAGGAATTAGCGTGAGTGATCATAACATAAATAGACCTGTCAGTCCTGCGAGACGCCGTCCGATGGGCGGTCGTCCGATGGGCGGTCCCATGGCCTTAATGCCCGGAGAAAAGGCCAAGGATTTTAAAGGGACGATGAAGAAATTACTCGGGTACCTTGGCAAATACAAAATTACCATTATCATTGTTTTCATTGTTGCCATTATCTCAACGGTGTTCTCCGTTGTCGGACCCAAGATTCTGGGCGAGGCGACCAATGTGCTTTTCAAAGGGATCATGAATAAGATTTCCGGCAAAGGCGGCGGCATCGACTTTAACAGAATCGGTCAGATCATGCTGCTGCTGGTCGGACTCTATGTCATCAGCGCGGTGTTCTCCTATATACAGGGATACATCATGAGCGGCGTAGCCATGAAGGTGACATACAAGCTTCGTCGTGATATAGAAGACAAAATCCATCGTCTTCCCTTCAAGTATTATGATACAACCACAATCGGTGAAGTCCTTTCCCGAATCACAAATGACGTTGACACGATCAGTCTGAGCCTGAGCCAGAGCATCACAAGCATCATAACTTCTGTGACGATGCTCGTAGGTATTCTTATTATGATGATCAGTATCAGCTGGCAGCTCACACTCGTTGCGCTATGCATCATTCCGGCTTCTCTGATTTTCGTGATGCTGATTGTAAAAAAGTCTCAGAAATACTTCGTTCAGCAGCAGGATTATCTCGGGCATGTCAACGGGCATGTGGAAGAAATGTATGGCAGTCACGTTCTGGTCAAGGCATTCAACGGCGAAGATGATTCTGCAAAGATCTT
>JADGQQ010000100.1 GCA_017881645.1 Clostridia bacterium | reverse complement strand
GCGGCCAATATGGAAAGAACGCCGGCACCGATCAGGATTCTGCCCGTGAATGCGCTGTTCCCGAAGCTGCGGTTGACGATCGCAACGGTGCGGATGATGCCGTACATTGCGCAGTTCAGCAGCACACCGGACAATAAGGCGCTGATAGGCGAAGGTGCCTGGCTGTGGGCGTCCGGAAGCCATGTATGCATGGGGGCGAGGCCGGCTTTCGTCCCGAATCCGATGAGAATAAAGATAAAGGCAAGCCGGAGCGCGGAACTGTTCAGTACGGACGCATGACTGTACAGCGCCGTCCAGTCCAGATACTGCGAGCTTTTCAGAACATCGATGGAGGAGAGCTGCAGGAAAATAATGCCGAGAAGAGCGATCGCAATGCCGACCGAACAGATGATGATATATTTCCAGGCGGCCTCGACAGCATCTTTTCCGTTATGAAAACCAACCAGAAATGTGGAAGCCAGCGTTGTTGCTTCAATCGCGATCCACATGATGCCGATGTTTCTGACGGTTAAGGCGAGCATCATCGTAAAGATAAAGGTGTACATCAGGATATAGTACAGACGGAATCTTCCGGCATCCACTTTCCCGTGCTTAAATTCTTCCTCGAGATACCCGATGGAGTAGATGCTTGTCATGAACCCGATCACAGCAACAATGTCGACCACGAGAGCACTGAGCGCATCGATGTAAATAAATCCGCCCGCAGCCGGATAAGTTACCGTTCCGAAAAGCAGCACCTGCCGGGTAATCCATGCGGCGGCAATCAGCACAAGCGCGGATGCGGTCACGCTGACGGTATATTGCATCGGCCGGCTCTTCACCAGAGAAAAAAGCAGAACCGCAAGTACGGGCACAGCCAGTAAAACAAATCCCATGATGTTACCCTCTCAAGTTTTTCAGTTTGTTTATGTCAATGGAATCGAATTTTTCATTGATTTTGAAAACCATAATGCCGAGAATCATGACAGCGGATAAAAGGTCGACAAACATGCCCATATCAACGATAAACGGCATACCCTGTGTTGCAAACATGGCCGTTACGAAGATGCCGTTTTCAATGACGAGGAAGCCGACGATCTGACCGATCGCTTTTTTGCGGCTGATCATGAAGAACAGGCCGATCAGAATCAGGGACACCGAGTTGACTACGCGCATATTCTCTGTTCCTGTGTTGATCCCGTCGGTTTTGGACAGGGCGAAGTACGTGAATACTACAATCATGCAGCAGCCGAGAATAAGAATCGGAATGTTGAGGAAGAAGTCCTTTTCAACCTTATATTCAACGTTGGCGTATACACGGTGCAGCAGCCGGGGAATGTAGATGACCTTGATCGCAATTATGACGGCGCACACGACCAGAAGGTCAACCCGTCCCTCATGAATCAGGCTGTTGACCCCCAGAATACCGGCGGCCAGAGCGATCATCGCGGACTGAAAACGGAAGGTCCGGATATGCGATTTAATCCTCTTGTTTGCCATGAGAACAAAGGACGACAGCAGCAGCAGAACGGACAGAATATCGAGATAACTGGACATTTCTACCTCCCCAAAACGAAATACTGAATGAATCCGAGAAATGACACGATAAAAGCAAGTGCAGCCAGATTCGGAATGCTGAAAAGCCGCAGCTTGACCGCATGCACTTCGATGACGGCGATCAGGATGGAAACGAGAACTACCTTGATCAGATAGACAAAGAGTGATACGGCAATTGCGGCAAAGCCGGACAGACCGTACAATGCAATCATCTGATCATGAGGGACGTATATATTGACCAGAAGTGTGATAAAGACGAGCTGCCTGATCGAAGCGGAAAGCTCCATCAGTGCCAGGTCTCTGCCCGAATATTCCAGAATCATGGCCTCGTGGACCATTGTCAGTTCAAGATGTGTGGACGGGTCGTCAACCGGTACTCTTGACGTCTCCGCGATGATAATCGTACAAAGCGCGGCAAACCCCAGAATATACACAGGGTGAAGGAGCGGGATGCCGACGCCCGCCGTAAAATGCATGATCTGAAAAATGGAGGTTGACTTGGCAATCAGCGCGACAGTAAACAGCGTAACCAGTAAGGACGGCTCTATGAGCGCGGAAATCATGGCCTCACGGCTCGAGCCCATACCGCCGAAAGTGCTGGCCGTATCCAGCGCGGCAAGCATCATAAAGAAGCGCCCCAAAGCCAGAACGGATACGAACAGAATCATATCTCCTGCGTATCCCTGCGATTCCGGCCATGTTGCAACGGGCACAAACAGCGAGGCAGCGACCGCGGAGGCAATAGCAATGTACGGAGCCGCCCGGAATATCCAGGAAGCCACATCGGATACGACAACACTTTTTTTCAGAAGCTTAAACAAATCAAAATACATCTGCAGAAGAGGCGCGCCCTTTCGCTTCTGCGTGAGCGCCTTCACTTTTCGGATGATTCCGTTCACGAGCGGGGCGGCTAAAATAATAACGATGATTTGAATCAGAGCATACACGGCATGCATCATTTTGAGCTCCCCTCCTTACGCAATTCTGTTATAGAACATCAGGATTAAAACCGTGAGAAGAATATAGATCAGATAAGCATGAATACTTCCGGTCTGCACCGAGTATTTGATCTTGTGTGAAATACTTCGCGCCAGCTTCGAAATGGGGTCATATAAATACCGTTCGAAAATGGGCTCAATACCGACCAGATACTGGATCGATTCGGGATGGTATACCAGATCGCCTTCTGTTTTTACGACACGTGAAGGTCTGAAAAGAATTTTCAAAGCGATTTTAACCGGTTTTGAAAATCCGGTCGCACTGTACTGTGTTCTTGCATTTAATGATTCGAACCCGCAGTCCCAGGTTCCGACTTTGCGTTCTCTTCGTTTTCCGCCGATGATGCGAATCAGAACCAGAGCCGCAAGAATCACTCCGGCGAACACGCCTGCGATTACGGCGGGTGAAACGGCATTTCCGGAGATCGAGAGAGGGGAGAACGCGGTCAGCCATCCGTTCTTCAACTGGGGGAGGATCGAAATTCCCGCGAAGCCGGTTAGAACGCGGTCTAGCATCTGCAGCACGGCCATGGGAAAAAGTCCGACAGCCAGACATAACGTCACAAGAATGCCCATGCCGACGTTCATCACGCCGGGTACTTCTACGGCGTTCGACGCCCGTTCACTTCGTGGGAGTCCCAGGAAGGAGATACCGAATAATTTAATGAAGCTCGCGGCAGCCAGCGCTCCGGCCATCGCAAGAACAGCGACGGACAGAATGGTTAAGATGTTGATAAGTGCGTGGCCCGGAAGAATGTTCGCAAAGAGCGACTGGTATGTCAGCCATTCGCTGATGAATCCGTTGAACGGGACAATGGCGGAAATGGAGAGCGCACCGCAGAGAAACAGCACGGCCGTAACCGGCATTCTCTTGATGAGGCCGCCCAGTTCCTCCATGTTTTTCGTTCCCGACGCAAAATGCACGGAGCCGGCGCCGAGGAACAGACTGCCCTTGAAGAGCGTGTGATTCAGGCAGTGGAACAGCGACGCCGCCAGGGCAAGACCGCAGACGAGCGAATTTCCCTGTGCCTTCGCGATGAAGGCGATGCCGAGTCCGATAAAAATAATACCGATATTTTCAATACTGCTGTATGCCAGAAGCCGCTTGATGTTTTTCTCAACAAACGCGTAGGCTACGCCCATCAGTGCGGACACGATTCCGAGTACAAGGATTGCAACCCCCCACCAGGTGTTCTGTACGCCGAGGTAGGAGAAAACAAATCGAAGAAGACCGTAGACAGCTGTTTTGATCATAATGCCGGACATCAGCGCGGATACATGGCTCGGTGCAGCCGGATGCGCATACGGAAGCCAGATGTGAACCGGCACGACGCCGGCCTTGGTCCCGAAACCCAGAAGAAATAATACGAACATGATGTTTTTCGCAAAGGCGGGAATGGCCGCCGAACTGCCGAACATATCGAAGGAACGGGTGTAGCTGAACATAATCATGAAAGCGATCAGCAGGAAAGCCGTACCGATATGCGTCATGATAATATACAGGCGGCCGGCATTCACATTTTCTTCCTTTTCCGATTCGTAGATGACCAGAAAATACGACAGCAGCGCCATGGCTTCCCAGGCGACAAAGAAGAAAACCGCATTTCCGGATGTCATGACAAAAATCATCGACAGAATGAAAGCGGCATACAGGAAATGAAGAACGCCTACATTTCGTTTGCCGAAGTAGTGTGAGACATAGCCGATCGCATAAATGGAAACGCAGAGCACGAGAACCGACAGACAAAGCAGAAAGAAGGAAGACAGCCGGTCCAGACGAATATCAACGGACAGATAGGGAATGGCCGACTGAAAAACATACAGATCCGTGTGAATTTTCTCAATTGCGATGTCGATAATTGAAGTTGCTATGCCGAAAACAGAGGCGAGGATACAGAGCCCGTTGGAAACGAGCGTGCATACTTTGGGATTTTTCATGAGAGCCAGAGAGAATATAGCCGCGGCGGCATACAAAATAATCGACACCCAAAACAATGTGCCCTGTCCTCCGGAATTGTGAAATGCTTCCAACAATGATTCGCCCTCCCTAGATGAGTCCATTCCAGAATATTTGCCATATTTCTTCATAGTGCGTCGATACATCCTCGGATTTGTAAATAATCGAGGTAGACAGCAAACCATGAATCAGCGCGAGAAAAGAGTACGCGGCAGTTGTCGTGTTCTGCGGCCGGATCAGACCGGTATCCACATATGAATCGAGGATTTCCCGGATGATTTCGAAACGCGTCTGTGAAAGATTGTGTATTTTCTCCATAAGTATCGTGTCGAACGATTCCGGCGGAAAAAGAAGGAGTCTTTTCCAGAAAAACAGACGTGTCGTAGAATTACTATAATACCCCAAAATCATAAAAAATATGTGCTTCAGGTCACGGCTCTGCTCATGAATTTCAAAAAAGTATTCTTCGATTTCCCGGTCTGTGACCGCATGCATCAGGACGTCTTTGCTCGCAAAATGAGCGTAAATGGAGGGTTTCTGAATCCCGACTTCCTTTGCGACTTCCGCTAATGAAAATTCGTTCCCTTTTTCGGCAAACAGCCGGAAAGCAGAATCCATAATCCGTTTCTTCGTTTCCATCCACATCTCACTTTCGCATTGCCTACCGATCGTAAGGTAGTCAAGCATTAGAATAGCGTATCCGTTTGATTTGTCAAGCGTTCCGGGGACTTTGTGTAGGGGGACTTTGGGCGCGCGTTTTCTGTCAGTGCCGGCGGCTGAATGCGCGAAAGTCCGCCGGTTTCTCCGGTGGTCGCCTGCGGGCGATCCGGCAAGCGGCTCCACCCCGGCGGACAACCTGTATGTTATGGATCTTCTGCACCGCCCCGGGCTCGATTCGATCGATGCGCTGCTGGAAGACACGCGGATATTCTCAAGACACTTTGACGCCCGGAACCCCTTGAATTACTTGCTTTCCGGTAACATCGGAAGTAATATGAAGCTAAGAATCTGCACAAGGGGAATCTTATGCGGATAGGCATTTGTACGGGGGTACATCTACAGGAGCGTTGGCATTCAATTTGAATGCCGGCGCTTTTGTGTTTTTGTGAACGCCGCGGGAAAGCCTTCCTTCGATCAGAGCAGGAAATTCAGCATGCTCAGGAATCCATATGCGATTGCCGTAACGACGACGCCTGCGGTCAGAACACCGAGGGCCACGGACAGGAATGCATCCCGAAAACGCATTTCCAGCAGCGCGCCGATTCCGGCTCCGGTCCATGCGCCTGTTCCGGGAAGCGGAATGGCAACAAAAATCATCAGTCCCCAAAAAGTTACTTTTTTCATTTCCTGTGACTTTTTCACGATGCGCTTTTCGAATTTCTCGACAATCCTTTTCGCACGCTCGTTTTTCTTCATCCAGGCGAAAATTCTCTTAATGAAGAGAAGAATGAAAGGAACGGGAATCAGATTTCCGATC
This sequence comes from Clostridia bacterium, assembly GCA_017881645.1. Taxonomy (GTDB): domain Bacteria; phylum Bacillota; class Clostridia; order Saccharofermentanales; family Saccharofermentanaceae; genus Firm-13. Next base: position 10,313 of record JADGQQ010000100.1, on the reverse strand, counting down.
ACTGCCAACAGAAATGTCTCCCACATCGGAAGATGATAATACGCTCCCAGCGGAATGGCTCCCCGAAGTTCAAAAACGGGGACCATGGCGAAAAAGAAAACGGTCAGCTGGTGCCATATCGGTTCAAAAAAGCTTTGGATCGCTGCGATCATTGCGTGCCTCCTGCAGAGATTGATTCGAAAACTAGGATATCACATTCTGCGGCGATCCGGATAGAAATGCCTGCAGATTCGCATATGCTGTGTCCAAAAGACGCTGGCGCGTCTCGCGGGGTGCCCATGCGATATGGGGAGTGATGATGCAGTTGGGAGCCGTAAGAAGCGGATTGTCCGGCTTCGGCGGTTCCGTGGACAGAACATCAAGTGCGGCACCGGCGATTTTCCCCGAACGGAGAGCGTCTGCGACATCCGTCTCATTCAGGATCGGCCCGCGTGACGTATTCACCAGCAGCACGCTGTCTTTCATGTGCGAGATGGCACGCGCATCGATCATTCCGGCGGTGTCTTCTGTCAGCGGGCAGTGTAGCGTAATGATGTCGCTTTGTGCGAGCAGATCCGACAGTGTCACGAAAATCAGCCCGTCATCGCTGTTGGAAATCGATGCGGTTTCGCCGGACTGTATTTGCTCTTCGATGGAACGGCTTGTCACAAGAACTCGCATGCCCAGAGCCTGTGCGATGACGGCAACGCGACGGCCGATTTTGCCGTACCCGATAATGCCGATCGTCTTCTGCCAAAGTTCCGTAAGGTTAGATTCCCAAAAACAAAAATCCTGACAGGCTGTCCAGACACCTTCATGGACCCGTTGGTCGTGACGGGCTGTGCGGTTGGTCATCTCCAGCAATAGTGCAAATGTCATTTGCGCAGTCGCGTAGGATGCGTATTCCGGGATATTGGATACGGTAATGTTTTTTGCACGGGCAGCGGCAATATCAATGACGTTATAGCCGGTGGCCATGACGCCGATGTACCGCAGGTTTGGCAGCTGATCGAAAATTTGACGGGTAAAATAGGCTTTATTCGTTAGGACGATCTCTGCATTTGCGATGCGTTGGATCATATCGGACGGATTCGTGCGCGCATACACCTGCACCTCGCCGAAGTCTTCAAAAGGCTTCCACGAGAGATCTCCCGGATTCAAAGCGTATCCGTCGAGAACAACGATTCTGTTCATGCTATTACACCTGTTCGGATTTGCTCCGGATGTATGCGTCCATGGAAGCAGCGGCAATTTTGCCGGCGCCCATTGCGAGAATAACCGTAGCCGCTCCGGTAACAGCGTCTCCGCCGGCAAACACGCCCGGCTTGGATGTCGCCATCGAATCGTCGGCTACCAGACAGCCCCATTTGTTGGCTTCAAGACCGGACGTTGTGCTCCGGATCAGAGGATTCGGAGACGTGCCGATCGCGATGATGACCGTGTCGACATCGAGTATGAAGTTCGAACCGGCTTTCTCAATCGGGCGGCGGCGTCCGGATGCATCGGGTTCACCGAGATCCATCTCGATACACTCCATCGCAGCGACTTCCCCGGTATCGCCGGCCAAAAGCCGGACCGGATTATTCAGATTCTTGAAAATGATGCCTTCTTCTTTGGCGTGGTGCACTTCTTCGAGACGTGCAGGCATTTCGATTTCGGAACGGCGATATACAATGTATACCGTCTCCGCACCGAGGCGTTTGGCCGTACGCGCCGCATCCATCGCAACGTTGCCGCCGCCGACGACTGCGACCGCTTTGCTCTTGCGGATCGGCGTGTCGTATTCGCTGTCATATGCTTTCATCAGGTTTGCACGGGTCAGATATTCGTTGGCAGAATAGACACCGAGGAGATTCTCGCCCTCAATATTCATAAATGTCGGCAGGCCGGCACCGGATCCGATGAATACCGCTTCATAGCCGTCTTCGAAAAGTTCGTCAACGGACAGAATTTTGCCGATAACCATATTCGGCATGATCTCTACGCCGAGAGCGGTCAGATTGTCAATTTCCTTCTGGACGAGAGCTTTCGGGAGACGGAATTCGGGAATTCCGTAGACCAGTACGCCGCCCGGCTTGTGGAATGCTTCAAATATGGTGACTTTGTATCCGAGCAGAGCCAGATCGCTTGCACATGTAAGTCCTGCCGGACCGGCGCCGATGACGGCAGCCTTATGTCCGTTGGGAACCGGAGGAACGGCAGCCGCCGAACTGTGTTCCATATGATAATCTGCAACAAAACGCTCCAGACGGCCGATGCCGACCGCTTCGCCTTTGATTGCACGGATGCACTTCTCTTCGCACTGGGATTCCTGCGGACAGACGCGTCCGCAGACGGCCGGAAGGCAGTTCGTGGTCTTGATGATATCAAATGCTTCCTCGAATTGTCCGGCTGCTGTCTTCATGATAAATTCAGGAATCAGCACATTGACAGGGCATCCTGCCACGCAGGGTTTGTTCTTGCAGTTCAGGCAGCGCGTTGCTTCTTCCATCGCCATTTCCGGCGTATATCCGAGAGATACCTCGGTGAAGTTCTTGTTGCGTACCTGAGGATCCTGTTCGGGCATGGGCACCTTTTTAAGTGACATATTAGCCATTGTTCTTTACCTCCAGTCCAAGTCTGCAGACATGATCGGATTCAGCAAGCTCCTGTTTCCTGTATACGGTATTTCTGCGCATGAGCTCATCAAAATCCACTTTGTGTCCGTCAAAATCCGGACCGTGGACGCAGGCAAAACGGATTTCACCGCCGACCGTCACGCGGCATCCGCCGCACATGCCGGTTCCGTCAATCATAATCGGGTTCAGACTGACAATGGTCTTTATCCCGAACGGCTTTGTAACGGCCGCGACCATTTTCATCATGATGACCGGCCCGATCGCAATGACGAGATCGTAATTGTTGCCGGCCTCGATCAGGCTCTTGAGCTGATCGGTAACAAAACCCTTCGCACCATAGGAACCGTCATCCGTCGTCAGGAAGAGCCGGTTCGATACGGCCTTCATTTCGTCTTCAAGAATAACAATATCTTTATTGCGGAAGCCGGCGATAATGTCCACATCTGCGCCGTTCTGGAAAAGTGCCTTTGCGGAAGGGTAGGCGATCGCGCAGCCGACGCCGCCGCCGACGACACAGACTTTCTTATAGCCTTCGATTTCCGTCGGCTGGCCGAGAGGACCGACAAAATCCAGGATCATATCGCCGGGTTCTTTGGCGCCCAGAATTTTTGTCGATTTTCCGACGAGCTGGAAGATGATAGTGACGGTGCCCTTTTCGCGGTCAAAATCCGCGATGGTCAGAGGAATCCGCTCCCCGAATTCATCCACACGGAAAATAATAAACTGACCTGCTTTTGCCTTCCTGGCAATGAACGGAGCTTCGACTTCCATCGAAATTACCGCGGAATTCAATATCTTTTTCGAGACGATTTTATACATAATATGATCTCTCCCGGCCTTCGAGGCCCGAGTCCGGCCGCATGCAAATACGGAGGGACATTTTTCCTGCTGTCATACCTACCTTTTATAGCACGTTCGAGCTGTGAAAAGCAAGCGCAAAAGGAATTTCCGGCATCCGAAAACGTATCGTTTTCTCGCTTTTTTATTTGGAAAACGTTCGTTTGCGGCTGCAAAATATCACAACGGGAAAAAGTTCGGGAATTAACAAATTGGAAAGCTTCCGGTTTGTGTTATTATGGGCAAAGAGATTCAATATTTCTCATATGCAGGAATTGAAACAAGGGGTTTTTTTGCGCATGACAAAAACAGAAAAGAACAGGAAAAAGACAATCAATATGCTTTCGAGCGCATATAAATACCAGGGCCAGGGAGTGGCGTCCGCCTACGAAGAACAAGTTGGCCTGATGAAGAGAAATCTTTCGGACGAATTCGAAATTCATGAGAACGAGGTCATGCTCGCCGACATCACGCACTACCACACCGTTGACTACAAATTTTACCTTTGCATGTGGCTTGTCAAAATGAGAGGTCAGACGGTAGGGTACGTGCATATGATTCCGGAGACCGTCAAGAGTTCCGTTCATCTGCCCAAGCCGATTATGAACATATTTTACACGTATATGATTTCCTTTTATAAGCGGATGGATTATCTTGTAACGGTCAACTCTTACTTCATCAACAAGCTGGTCGAATACGGCGTGGACAGGAACAAGATCACGTACATCCCGAATTTTGTATCGGACAAAGTGTTTTACAATCGAAGTGATGACGAGAAGACTGCGCTGCGAATCAAGTACGGGGTTCCGGCAGACAAATTCATTGTCGTCGGAGTCGGACAGCTGCAGGTGCGCAAGGGCATTTTTGACTTCCTTGAAGTTGCCCAAAAACTGCCGGACATCCAATTTGTCTGGGCCGGCGGATTTTCTTTCGGCAAGATTACGGACGGATATGCCCGGGTGAAGAAAATCATGGAGAATCCTCCGGAGAATGTGCGTTTTCTCGGCATCATAGAGCGTGACCGGATGCCGGAAATCTATAATATTGCGGACGTAATGTTCCTGCCGTCTTTTGAGGAACTCTTCCCGATGACGGTGCTGGAATCAATGAACTGCCGGATTCCGATGCTTCTCCGGGATCTGGAAATATATGAAGACATCCTGTTTGACTACTACCTGCGGGAGCGCGATGTGAATGGCTTTATACAAATCATAAAAAGGCTGACGGAAGATTCCGACTACTACTCCAAAGCGGCCTCTGCCTCGGCAAGAGGTCACGAATTCTATTCGAAGGAACACGTGTTTACGATGTGGGATGCTTTTTACCGCAAAGTATATGATGCCGGAGAGAGAAAACATGAAAAGCGAAAAGGGCATTAAGACCAATCTGTTCAATCTGATTCTGGTTGCTTTCTCCCTGATTTTTCTGGTGGTCTATTTGTATTGCGTTGACGGAGTGCACGATATTGCCGTTGTCATGAGCAAAGCGCATTTAGGCTGGCTCTTTATAGCTCTGGGATGTGTTTTCGTGTACTGGTTTCTGGAAGCCTGTGTGCTGCATATGGCGATCAAGCCGGTCCATCCGTCACAGAGATTTACCGTGACGCTCCGCCTTGCCATGATCGGACAGTATTTCAACTGCATCACGCCTTTTGCATCCGGCGGCCAGCCGGCGCAGGCGTATTTTCTTGTTAAAAGAGGAGCTCCGCTCGGTGAAGCGATGACAGCGCTGCTTACGAAGTTCATTGTCTACCAATTGACGATGAGCGTCTATTTTCTGACGATGCTGATCCTCCGGTTTTCTTTTTTCATGAATTATCCCGTAGTCAAAGATCTGATGCTTGCCGTTTTGGTGGGCTTTGTTCTGCATACGGTTGTTACGGCCATGCTGATTGCGGTGGCCTTTTTCAAGAACGGTACGATACGGACGGCGAACATACTGATCAATATTCTTACGAAAATCCGGATTCTCAAGAACCCGGAAGCGAAGAGAACGTTTGTGAACAAGGAACTCGAAAACTTCCACGATCAGTTCAAATTTATGAGCCGGCACAAGATGCACCTGCTGAAAATGGGACTTCTGACTGCTGTGCAGCTGACCGCCTATTTTCTGATCGGCAACATGCTCTTTTTGAGTTTCCGGCTGGGGGGGGCAAATACACTTACCCTGATCGCATCGCAGGCCTTCGTGCTGATGATTGCGGCCTTTATGCCGATCCCCGGAGCCATCGGAGCCGCCGAAGGAAGTTTCTATGTATTCTTCAATTTATTTTTCGGTTCGAAAACGCGTCTCGCAGTTGTTCTCTGGCGTCTGATTACCTTCTACCTGCCGATTCTGATCGGACTGATCGTGCTGATGATCGAAAAGCGACGTTCGTCCAATCTTCCGCTCGAACAGACGCCGGTGGTCGACGAACTTTCCGCGACCGGCGGCGAGCCCATATTCGACGAAAAATTGTTCTGAAAATACCGACAGGATGATCCGCGTGTCTGAAAACCTGGAACGTCCGCACAACGTCTTCACAATTAGACACATTAAACACAAAATTATTCACAAATGAGTTGATTCTTCCGAAAACACCCTTTATAATAGAACCATACCCTTTCCTATAGACATTGACTGTGGCGTCCGGCTGAATAAGAACCGGACAGATCATGAGGAGGTGTTTGTACATCTTTAGACGTAGTTCAACCAGGGGAGGCTTGAGATACTGTCTCAGGAACAACTGCTTCGACGAATGAGATTGCGGACTTCGTTCCGGCATCTCAATACAGCGGTCACAGAATGAGCCGCTGTGAGGATGGGAATTTCTACATCAGACAGGTTGGTTTTCTGTACGGGTTTCGACACATTTCCGGAGATTTGATTTTCAGGGTTCAGTAATTCCGCGGAAATGCATAAGGAACCGCATCATTACTCGAATCTTTTATTGCACAAAGAAACTGCGTCGGAAGAAAAATCGGCGCAGTTTCTTTTTCGTTCCCGTTTTACTGTCTATTGATTGTGATTTGCAAAGTAAAATGCTAAAATTATTTGTGCTCCGGGAAAAATCAGCAACAGGTTCTGCGGATCTTTTTTGGAAGACACAATGCAAGTTCCGGTTAATCTATATTTTGTCAGAGAGAGAAAAGGAGGATGCTGTCATGAACTATTTTGCCCCTGTTTTTCTTGGGGTTTTGGTATGGTTTATTGTCCGGTGCGTTCTGGGAGGATTCTATATCGTAAACCAGAATGAACGTGCCGTGAAGACAATCTTCGGTAAAGCACAGCGAATCAAGAATATGACGACTCTGGATGATCCGATTTCGGAAAAACTCAGGGAGGACGAACAGGAACGATATACGTATCCGCAGGTGAAGGTCATCCTTCCGGGCGGTCCGTATTTCAAATGGCCATGGGAGAAAATTTATAAAGTTTCCATTGCCATTGAGACGGTCAATATGGCTTATGATCCGGAGTTTCCCAACGCCAACCAGCGTAACACCGTGCTCGAAGCCGTAACGAAAGATCAGCTGAATATCGGCCTGTCCGGACAGATCCGTTATCATGTTTCGGACCGGAATCTCTATGCATATATTTTTGGAGTGAAGAATCCGATTGCACATGTCATGGGGTATTTTGTATCGGTTCTCCGTGAGAGAATTGCAAATTTTGAAGGCAAACCGGTCGCAGCAGGTGCAGATGCATCCGCTCCGGTCATGGACGGAATTGCAATGCCGACCGCCGGGGATACCGGAACGGGAACATTTTCCGCCTTTTCAGCCATTCAGGAATCCGTTGCGAACTCTGTGCAGGGAATTTCCATCAATGACCTTCGTAAGAATCTTCGCGATTTGAACGATCACATGGACAACGAATGCCAGGTGTCATCCGCACGATACGGCGTAGTGCTTGAAGCCTCGCTGATTACAGGCATTGATCCGCCGCCGGATGTGGAATCCGCGCTGGCTGCTATCAATACGGCGCATAACCAGGTGTCATCCGACATCAGCCTCGCGCAGGCGTCCGCAGACCAGAAGATCGTACAGTCCAAACGTGCCGTGGAAATTGAGACGCTGAAGGCGCAGGGCGAGATCGAGACATTACAGCGCCTTTCTTCGCAGCTCAAAGAATTGAAGGCGGAAGGCGGCACGGAAGCGCTTCTTGTCTATATCCGGAATACAAAGCTGGCCCTTTTGGATCAGACGAAGAGAATCGTACGGAGGGTAAAGCAATGAATATGCAGACATTATTACTGGCGGCCATGAGCTCTGAAGAAAAGTTCTCCATGTCCGTACTGGCTTTTGTCGTTACTTTTATCGGAATTGCGATCCTTGTGCCCGTTCTCTTCGGTATTCTCCGGTTTTTCGGCGTATACGTAATTGTGCGGGAAAGACAGGCGCTGGTCTATGTTCTTTTCGGAAATGTCGTCGGCACGATCACCGAACCCGGCATCCACTTTTTATGGAAGGCTTTGGGTATCCGGGCGCTTTTTGTAAACTGGCTTGGAAGGAAATACGTTGTGGACATGCGTCTGGATCAGGAATATCTGCGCAGCCAGCCTGTGAACTCGGAAGAGGGCGCACCGATGGGCGTTGGTATCTGGTACGAGATGTATATTAATAATCCTTTCAATTACATCTTTAAGAATACGGATCCGCGCGGATCTCTGGCAGCCAATGTCGGCAACTCCACGGTCCGCTGCCTGTCCAATCTCCCTCTTGAGCGCATGATGGTGGATCGTCACACAATGAGCCAGACCGTTCGGGAAGAAGTATCCGCAAAATCATCCGAGTGGGGCTATATGCTCGGCTCATGTTACGTGCGTAAAGTTCACTTCCGCGATGTGGAAATGATCCATCAGATTGAGAGCAAGGTCGTCAATCGTCTTCGCCAGGTTACATCGGCGATCAAGCAGGACGGAGCCAACCAGGTCAGTATCATCCGGAGCACGGCCGATAAGACCGCTGCCATGGATTTTGGTAAAGCTGCTGCGATCCGCCCGAAAATCGTCGGAGAAGCACTTCGTGAGATTTCCAAGGATGCGGATGTGTCCTCGGCAATGTTTGAGATTCTGGAAACAAGCCGCATTCAGAACGCCGGAGTTCCGATCGAACTGATTCCGGAGGATTCCGATCTTCTCTCACAGCTTCTTGTCGCTGTGAAGGCTCCGGATATCGTCCGGCCTGTATCTTCTCAGGCAAGTCCGTCCTCAACGACACCGAATACAACTGCAGGTGTTTCCGGGAAATAACCGGGAATTTCATCGAACGCCTGAACGATACATCACTGCGGCAATTTGAAATCATTTCAAATTGCCGCAGTTTTCATTTAATTACACACATTCTGAAACGGCGGGGTCGTGTATAATTGAGGCACTACACTCTCTATCGGAGGACAAGACAATAGACAGTTTGCAGGAAAATACAGAACCTATTAAGAAGACGGTCAAGCGCAAAAAGCGTTTCCCCGTCTTTTCGTTCATACGTATTGCTATGCAGATTCTGTTTTTTGTCTGGATGCCGTCACTTTACTTCAGTTTCTTCTCTTCGCTTTCCGAACTAATTGTATCCATCGCACAGGGGTCATTTACATGGAGCGGACTTTGGCCGGTCATCATGCCGCTGGCGGTAGTCGTACCTGTCACAATACTCTTCGGCAGGTATTTCTGTGGTTGGATGTGCGCTTTCGGTTCGCTGACCGATTGGGTATACAAGATATTTTCACCTCTGGTGAATCCAAATCTCCGCCTGACAAAAAAAGCGGACAAATACCTCAAATTCGTAAAATACGCCGTGCTGCTTGCACTGTTGGTTCTTGGAAGTCTGGCGGGTTCGCTTTCTCTTTCTGCAATGAGCCCGTGGGATGCATTCGGCATGCTGTTTACTGTCGGCGTGGCACCGGCACTTGTTTTTGTTGTCAGGAGTCTGATGCCGGGACTTGTGCTGCTCATTTTGATTCTCATGGCATCTGCTTTTACGGAGAGATTTTTTTGCCGGTATCTCTGTCCGATGGGCGCATTTTTTGCCCTGACATCCGGGGCGAAAATGTCCTATATCAGTAAACCCCGCGACCATTGCGGAAAATGCAGAATCTGCACAAAGCAATGCTCCATGGGAATCCCGCTCTTTGAAATGGATCAGGTTAGAACAGGCGAATGTATCCACTGCATGAAGTGCGTTTCAGCCTGTCCGAGAAAGAATGTGCAGGTAACAGTACGGAAAACACCGGTGCATGCCGTGCTTGTATCTGTCGTGGCCCTGTGTGTGATCGGCGGATTCTTTTCTCTGTCAACTGTTTTGACGCAAAACACCGCAGCTCCCGGTTCTGCGTCCATGCCTGCAGCAGCACAGACGGCCAGTCAAACTTCATCCGGAATGACGGATACCACAAAAGCGGTACTGGAGACGCTGGCAACGGAAGCAGGATCTGCCACAGCAGGACCGGCCTCTTCAACATCAGCGGCATCTGCGTCAACATCAGCGGCACAGACAACGACCGCTTCGTCCAACCTTTATAAAGACGGTACCTTCCGGGGTCAGGGTGATGGGTTTCGCGGAACAACACTCGTGGACGTCACGATAACCAACGGCGTGATTGTAGATGTAACAACGGTTTCTTATCAGGATGACGCACAATTTTTTAACCGGGCTTTCCCGGTGATTGCCAGCAGCATTCTTTCTTCTCAAAGTGCAAAGGTAGATACGGTTTCCCGTGCGACCTATAGCAGCAACGGAATTATCGCCGCCGTAAAAGACGCTCTGAATCAAGCAAAAAACTAACACCGTGCAAGACAAAGAAGCATAAATTTGGTATCATGACTCTTGGTATATCTGTCATGTTTTCATGCATACATGTGCACGAAGACAAGAAAGACCCGGGAGGTCTATCATGCTGATC